>JAILDS010000058.1 GCA_024689165.1 Clostridia bacterium | reverse complement strand
TCGATGTCGGCGTTGCCCTTCGAATAGCTCGGCTGCAGCATATCTCCCGCGACGGCGGGGTCGGTGCAGGCCGTGTCGTTCCTGTAAAGCTCCCTGACCTTCGGGTCCCTGAGGTTCGGGATATCGAGCGTTTTTCCGCCTTCAAGCACGCTCCTGTAGGCGAAAAGCCCCGGCAGGAACATATCCATCGCCTCATAGACGTCGACCGTATCGGCGTTTTTGTTGCCACGGAGCTTTTCGATGAGGTGGTGCATGACATAATAATCGCTGCCGCCGTGCCCGCTCTTTTCGCAGGCGTCGGAAAGCGAGTCGCGCACGTCAGTTTCGGTCGGGAACCATGCAAGGTCGGTCGGGTTTTCGCTCAGGTCGGTGTAAAGCTTGCCGACGCCGCCGTTTTCCGCGTCCTCTCTGGCGCTCTCCGCCCTGCCGAGGGAACCGTATACGCTGTACCAGATAGAGTCCCTCGAGGGACCGACGCCGTGCAGCGACTTGCACACGCCGCCGTTTTCCATGGTGACCATCTCAACGCCTATGGGGCCGCCGAGCGCCCCCATACGGCGCATCCTGTCGTTATAGGCGACCTCGAGCCCGACTACCTTCACCGGGCGCAGACCCGTGATGTGGACGAGCGGACCCATGGAATGCGTGCAGTAGTAGAACGCGCTCATGGTGTTGCGCCAGTGCGTCGCCCCGGTCTGCGTCAGGTTATGCCACGGGGCCTCGCAGCAGTGCATGTACTCGCCCTCGCCGTACTCGAAGTTGCCCAGCTTGCCGGCGCGGTACAGCTCCTTTATCTTTTTCGGCGCGGGCATATAGCAGTAATTCTCCGCGTAAGCATAGGTAAGCCCCGTTTCCTCGACGGCCTCTATGAGCTCCACCGCCTCCTTCATAGTCTGGCACGGGAGGACCTCGCTTAAGACGTTTTTGCCGGCGCGCAGCGCCTTCACTGCGTAGGGAGCGTGCTCGGTGGCGTAGTTCGCCATGACGATGCAGTCGAAATCCTCTTTGATGAATTCGTCGAAGCTTTCGAACAGCTTCACGTCGGAGCAGTCGTAATCGCGCCTGATACCGTCGAGGGCCTCCGCGCTGAAATCGCAGACCGCGACGAGCTTCGCCTTGTCGTTCGAAACGCAGTAGTTCATCATGGTCCTGCCGCGGCCCGCGCCGAACACGCCGAAGGTATACTTATGGGCAAGCCCCGTCCTGTATACCGTTCCGTAGTCGCTGCCGTCCTCGTAGACCATCCTGACGGAATCTATGCCGTGCTCCTCGAGGACCGCCTGCCAGCGGTCGATCATGCCGAGGTCGTATTCCACAGGCAGCCACCCGCCGGACAGATAGCCTTTCACGGCGTTTTTGCGCCATTCGTCGGTGGTCAGCTCGGAGCATTCGACTCCGAGGGAGTCCATCCGCTCGCAGAAGATCGCGTTGAGGTATTTTGACAACCCCCTGCCGCGGTAGTCCTCGCGGATGCCGACCATATGCATATCGCCCTTGCCGTCGTCTCTCACGAAGCAGGTGACTGTGCCGATGTGCTCTCCGTTATGATCGAGGAAAAAGACGTCCCTGCAGATGTCGATCTCGTCCCACGACTCTATAGAATCATAGAACGTGAACTCGTCCGCGTCGTCCGCGACAAGGCCCTTTTTGCAGCACTCGCACCAGGCGAGCTTGTCGGAAAAATCCCTGTAATTGGAAACGGAATACCCTTCCGGAAGCGCATCCGTGCAGTAGGGCGTCCCCTTGAAGCGGTACATTTTAAGCTGTGCCATAACTATCCTCCGCCATAAAAAACTCGAGCTCCCCTCCCCCGACGAGCTCGCCCGCGGGGATGGAGAAACCGCTTATTTCAGACCCTTTCCAAAGGGCTTTTTTCACGTATATCGCTTTGTCTGAGCCGCCGTGGACGACGATACTGAGCGTTCTGCCGTTGAACAGGCGGATACGCGCGGAACCGACAATGGGGCTGCCCAGGAAGAAAAGATCCTGCCCGGCGACCGGGAACAGCCCGAGAGCGGCAAGGCAATAATACGACGACAGCGCTCCCGTGTCGTTATTGCCGGGAAGACCGCCGCGCCCGGCGGTAAACATATATTCCAGACCGGAGCGGACGATCTCGCAGGTCCTGTCGTGCCTGCCGGCGTATATGTACGAATAAGGCGCTTCGGTGTCGGATTCGTTGTTGAAGCCCTCGAACCTGCCGAGCTTAAGGCCCTCGTTGACGGCTGCGCCGTCGTTGGGGTCGGTCGGTTGGGTCACGTCGGGCCTGCCGTAACCGAAGAAGTCGTCAAGCAGCCTGACGAAGCGCTCGTCCCCGCCGGCGAGATCTATCCGCCGGCGCATATCAACCATCTGCCTGAACGAGTAGTTGTAAAGGGAACCCTCATAGTAGCCCGTGTCGTTTTTAAGAAGTCCCGTTTCCGGGTCCCAGCATTCAAAAGCTCGTTCGGCAAGGGGGCGGATCCTGGATTCGGTCTCAGCGTCGCCGAGTTCGCAGGCAAGATCCGCGGCGAGCCGGCAGGCCTCCGCAGCGTCGAGCGTGAAGGTGTGCGAGAGAGGTTTTTCGCCGCGGACGAAATCCGATTTCCCCGGCGAGAAAACGTCGTCCGTTATGACTTTGAGTATCCGCTTCGGGTCGACGCGGACGCCGAAACGGTACGCAGTCAGCAGAACGTAGCCCGCGAGCAGACGCGCCTGTTCGCCGCAGTCGTTGTACCTGCCGTTGAGACCGAACGCGTTTGGCAGGAAGCCGAGCGTCTCGCCGAGCCTGAGCAGCGTCTCGCAGATATCCTCGCCAAGACGCCTGTCCGTCAGGAAGATCAGCGGGAGCGCGGTCTTGTACATATCCCAAAGGGTATTGAAATCGGCGGTAAACGCGCCGTCCCCGCCGCCGACGAAATCCTCGCCCCGCCTGTCGGCAGGCTTTACGAAGGAGTGGTAAAGGTTGGAATAGAAAATCTCTTTGACGCGTTCCGGGGCGTCGATGATGATACAGGACAGCTTTTCGTTCCAAGCGTCGTCGGCCGCCTGCCTCGCGGCGTCGAAACCCATATCCGCCTCACGGAGGAACTCAAGGGCTGCGGCGGCGCTTCTGACGGAGATCGCGACAGCAAGCTCCGCAGTCCTGCCGAAGCCGTAAAACTCGGCGCCGGCGCCGTCAGACGTCTCCTCGCTGTTCCGTATGTCGCGCCTCAGTCTGACCTTACCGTTCCCGCGTACGGCATAATACACGGAGATGCCCTCGATGACCGCCTCGCAGACGACCGTATCAAGGCCGGGGCCTTCGCCGGCGTCGGCAATGTCAAGGCTTATGATCCGCGCGCCGCCCCTTGCGCACCCGGGGATATTCAGACCGTTGTTGGAAAAATCCACCGTGACGACCCCGCCGTCCCCGGGAAAATCGTATCTGTGCAGGGCGGTGTGCTTAGTTGCGGTCAGACGGCAGTCTATCCCGTCGAGATAACAGCGGTAATACCCGGGCCGCGCGAATTCGTCGCGGTATGGCCGGCGGAACTGCGCGGGGCCGGAGCATTCTTCCCCGTAGCCGGGAACGGTGACTGCGTAATTATAATAATAACCTATCGCGCCCGTACCGCTCTGGTGCAGGTGCGAAAAGCCGATCAGCTTTTTGCCTTCTTCGAATTTTTTCGGTCTGGCGAAGGAATTCGGCAGGTGATCTCCGTACCCCGTAGGGTAACCGCCCGTATAAGGCGATACGCTCATCGCGCCGAAGGGCATGGTCGCCGCCGGCGAGGTGTTGCCGCAGCCGGCCTTGATAAAAAACCATTTCGCCGCAGGACCCTTAGGCTCCGGCAGGTCTATCTCGCCGTTCCCCTGAAAGACGTTGACGTAATCGGTGAATCTCATCATATTTCCTCCGCCGGAACGGGTCTTCTGCCCGTTCGATCGAAAACAAAAGGCGGCCAGAACAAAGGACCGGATCGCATCATCCGGTCCCTGTCGGCGTCAAAGCTCCTTTTTATTCTTAGCCGCCTGGGCCTCCATGAATTCCTCATAGGCGGTGACGACGGTATCGGGGTCGCCGTCCATCTTGAACGTTCCGTTGTGTATCCAGATGACCCGGTTGCAGAGGTTGCGGATCGTATCGTTGTTGTGAGAAACGATAAGGACCGTCTTGTTTTCCTGGTTGATCATGTCCTTGAGGCGGGCGAAGCTCTTCTTTTTGAAGTTGATATCGCCGACGGACAGCACCTCGTCCACGAGGATGATGTCGGACTCCAGCACAGCGGTTATAGAGAACGCGAGCTTGGAGTACATGCCCGATGAATACGTGCTGACCGGAGCTTCGATAAAATCTCCCAGCTCGGAAAACTCGACAATCTCATCGTAGCGCGATCTGACGTACTCTCTGGTATAACCGAGGAGCATGCCCGAAAGATAGATATTCTCCTTGCCCGAAAGCTCCTTCTGAAAGCCCACTCCTATCGCCATGAGCGAAACGGAGTTGCCGCAGGTGTCGATGGAACCGCTGTCGGGCTTGAAAATATTGGCGACCGCCTTGAGCAGGGTGGATTTGCCGCTGCCGTTCTTGCCGATCAGACCGACGATCTCACCCTTGTTGACGGTAAAGCTGATGCCTTTCACCGCCTTGAATTTTCTGATCTTGTTGCCTTTCCCGAAAATTGCCTTGAAGATCGACTGCGACTGCACAGTACGGTAGGTGATGTGCAGGTCGTCGATGATCAGCGCGGGCTCCTTCACGGAAGGCTCCGTCAATACATCGGTCGGCTCTTCTGCGGGATTATTCGTTTCCACGGCGGGAGCGTCCGCGTTAAGCATGATTTCATCCATAACGAACACTCCTTTCAGGAAATCTTGACGTAGCCGGCTTCATACTTATGTATGAGATGGACGCCGAGGGCGCACAGGGCCAGCCCCACTCCTGCCCAGATGCCGACCCAGAACCAGTCGGGAGACTTCTGGTAAAGAATACAGTTGCGAAGCCCGTCCATTACGCACGCTACGGGATTGACCTTAAGCAGCAGGACCTGCGCAAAGGGGTGGTTTTTCGCAAGCCTCTTGTTCGCGGCGATACTGTAAAAAACGCCGGACATGTAGAACACGAGCCTGAGAACGACGGTGACTATCTTTTCAAGGTCCGAGATAAAGACGCCGAAGTGCAGCATTATCGAACAGCCCGCGAAGGAGATGATAAAGAGCGTTATAAACAAGGGCACGCACTCGATGATGTGCCATGAGACGGGCACCTTGTATATGATCATCATGACGACGAGAACAAGGTATGAGATAGCTATCTTTATAGCCTCAAGCGTCATCTGGACGAGGACGAAGATGTATTTCGGGACGTAGGTCTTCGTCACGATCCCTCTGTAATGGCGCATCATCACAACGCCGCGCTTGACGCAGCGGTCGAAATAATTCCACGTATTCAGGCCGATGAATACGAAAAGCGGAAAATAATCGACCTTCTGGTTGAAGATGAAGCTCGCGACGAACGTATACGTCAGCATAAACAGAATAGGCTCAAGAAACCACCAGAGCCAGTTCAGATATGTGCTGGCGACCTCGGTTTTGAGTATCGAGACCGGGGCGCCCCTGAGGTATCCTTGGTATCTTTTGAGATTCGAGATGAACAATCGCATAAAAGTTTCCCTCTATCTGAGCCTGCTTAAAATGAGTTCGCCCACCGCGGCGGCGGTATTATTTTTGTAATACGGGTGTACGACGCCGCATATCTTTTTCCGTTCCTCAGAATACGGGTCTTCGCCGTTTTTGACGTCTTCAATGAAACGGATAAGGTCGTTTGCGTCAGACAACCTCGCGCCTTTGAGAACGGAATACGGGTCGTCGTAAAAGAAACCGCGCTTATGAGTATACTCCTCTATATCGTCGTTTGTCAAACCTATGGGCTTGCCGGTCAGAAGATAATCGTAATAAACGGTCGAATAATCGGTTATCAGAGCGTCGGAACGCCCGAGGAGCTCGTTGAGCTGAACGCCTTTTGAGCAAAGCTCTCCGTCGGTTACGACCCGTATGTTCGACAGGCCCTCAAGGGACAGCTCCCCCGACTCGGCCGGGTGAGGCTTGATCAGCAAAAGGCAGTTCTCTTTTTTGAGAAAAGCGTCGAAGCGGCGCAGTTCATCCATACCGGAAAGCAGCGGCAGCCCGGTGGGAGAAGCCTCAAGGTCGTACTCCGACTGAAAACCGCAGCGCCTGAAGGTCGGCAGCCAGACGATCGTCTTACAGTAACCGCCGAAGCCGAGGACGGCGGCAGCGTCCCTTTCGGTGAACAGATAATCGTTGCGCGGAAAATCGAAGTCAAGCAGCTTGCTTTTGCTCACGCCGAAGCCTTCCACGAGATTGTCGGCAAAAAAAGGGCTCGTGCAGATCACGTTGTCGCACTCGTCGTCGATGCGGTAAACGTCCTGCGTGCGTTTAAGGGGCATGCCGTGCATGAGACAAATCGAGTACTGCGAAGGCGAATACTTGCCGATAGTCCTGTTGCTGTAAACGAGCGCCTTCGCGGTCGCAAGCGTCCAAAGATAAATCAGCTTCTTCAGCGGCGGGTCGTCCGGATGGGAGTATTCAAGATACCTGTGCCGCTCCGGAACGCCCTGCGTGTATTTTCCTGCGTCTTCAACGAGCCATACGAGCTCGTATTTTTCGTCGATGTGCTTTTCATCGACAAGATATCTGTAAACCGGGTATGTGTTGCACGAAAACTCCGGACCGCTCTCAAAAACTATCCTGTTCCGCCGGAACAGGACGGAGATCGCCCGCAGCGCCGCACGTTTGACGTCAGACTTGTAACCGGTATCGCGCATGGCGTATCAGCCGTCGGTTTTTTCGGCGGCGCCTTCGGTCTCAAACAGCTCGCCGCGCAGGTCGAC
>JAILDS010000242.1 GCA_024689165.1 Clostridia bacterium | reverse complement strand
TGAAAATGATGATGAGCACGGTGATCACCACCGGGTACATCCATTTGCTCTTTTTTTCGAGGCTTTCTTCTTGCGAGAGTATCTCGCTGCGGTCGAGAGTGGTGTTTTTTGGCTCAGCCATCGTCTTCCGCCTCCTTTCCGCCTGCGTCCCCGGCGATCTTCTTTTCCAGCTCGCGGGTCGCGGAGGTCTCGATTACGGGCTGCGGCAGGTCGTCGATCCGGATCTTTCCGGCCTTGAGTTCCCTGAACAGCTCGGCTCTTTCGACCATACCCTCGTCGTAGGCGACCGTGACGCCTTTTTTGTCAAGGATCAGGTTGACAGCGGCGACCGCCGCGAAGACGATGATGGTCACGATGAGCCCGAAGCCGAAGGAACCCGAAACGATCGCGGCTCCTTCGGTCTTTTTTGCGAAAATGCCTATGAAAACCATCGCCGCCGCGCAGACGAGCGCGCCCGCGACGGAAATGCCCGCGATGACCTTCTGCATCTTCTTTATGCTGATGAAGCACAGAAGCGACGCCAGCAGGACGGCGACCGCGAAAAACGCGGCGCCCAGATAGGCGAACAGCGCGCTGCGAAGGGCGGTGAACCCAGCCCCGACGTAGTCGGAACCCGTCATGCCGAGGATGTAGCCGAGATCGCCTTCCGTAAAAAGGGTCATCAGGCCGAACACGCCGAGATCGACCTTTTTGTCGATGAACGGCATATTCAGGGCGTAGGAGCCCGCCGGGATGAGCAAAGTCAGCGCCGGCAGGACGGAGCAGGCGAGTCGGGCTATCGTCAGCTTCGAGCCGATGAACGCGCCCTTGAAACGCCTGAACCGGCAGCGGACGCCGGCCTGGGACAGTTCGGCGTACTTCGCCTCCCTTATGAAGTTTTCCTCAAAATTGACAAAGCGCATATTGACCCCGCAGCCGGGGCAGTACTGGCTGAGATCGGTCAGCTTCAGCTTTCTGCCGCAATTCGGGCAGCTTGCCATGAGAACACCTCCGTTGTCATAAGGTCATCTCTAAAATCCTCGTGCATTCATCTTGCCTGATCTTTTTCCGTCATTTTTTACAAAAATGCTCGTCAATACACAAAGAATTAACTCCGCTTTTTGTATCATCTGACGAAAAAATCTCTTCACAATCTGAACGCGTCGAATATTTAGAGATTCCCATAAATAAGATGTTATAAGAAGCCGGGACGCTTATTTCGCCTGATAGCACCTTACGTAATCGACGACGAACTCGGCGGGCCAGTTCTCGGCGGGGGTGAGGCTTATCTTGCCGGTGCCGTGCCTGTCGGAGTCCTGCACGCCGTTCTCGCCGGCGAACTCGACGCTAAGGAGCAGGTACTCGGGGTTCTGCGAAACGCCGCCGGCGCTGGTCCGGCCGGTCTCCTTGCCGTTTATGTAGAATATGTATTCGTCGGGCGTCCATTCCACGCCGTAGGTGTTGTATTCCGCGTACGGGTCGTTCGAAAGGTAGAATTTGCCGACCTTCACGCCCTGCTCGTCGTCGCCGTAGCCGTCGTAGTGTATGCCGGTGGAGATATAGTCGCCGCCTGTGGCGTAGTCTTTGTAATAGAAGGATTCGAACACGTCGACCTCCGTGCCGTCCTTACCGGAGCCGTCGACGTTGTACACGCCCTCGTTCATCATCCAGAACGCGCTCCACAGCCCCGTTGCGGCGGGCAGCTTGCAGCGCACCTCGAAATAGCCGTAAAGCTGCTCATAGAGCCCGCGGGTGGTTATCTGACCGGTATACCAGCCCGCCTTATAAGGCTTGAAGTCGATGACGTCGTGCCATTTGTCGTAATAGTAGTTTTCGAGCGGCTCGTCCTTGTACTCGGCGGAGATGACGAGATTGCCGTCCTTTACGGACACCATGTCCTCGTGCCAGTAGCCGCCCTTGCGCATGGTGACCCACCATTCGAAGCCCCATTTTGTTCTGTCAAGCTCGCTGCCGTTAAATTCGTCCGACCAGACGAGATCGAAATTATTGAGATCTATGGTCTTTTTCGCGTGGCCGCCGGAGAATACCGACAGAGACGAGAAGAAAGCGCTCAGCGCAATGAAAAAAGAAAGCACCGCCTTGAAGACCGGTCTTGTCATATTACGCCTCCGTTGATGTTTTTTTCTATTTTATACATTTTTTCTGTTCGTGTCAATATCGCCTGCGGTCATATTGACCGTGTTTTTTCGCAAAGTCCCGTTTTTTGCCGCGCGCCGATGCGGATCCTCGCCGCAAAACGCGCGCGCGCGCCTGATGAGGCCGCGGTTTAAAAAATATATTTTTCGCTTGACACGGTTTTTACGAAGTGTTATATTTCGAAATGTGGTTGTTATGCGCTTGTAGCTCAGCCGGATAGAGTGTTTGGCTACGAACCAAAAGGTCGGGGGTTCGAGTCCCTCCAAGCGCGCCACGGATATGCCGCCCCACACAGGGCGGTTTTTTGTTTAACGCCGAGCGCCGCGGAGGATCTGTTCTGCCCGGCGTCCGTGAGTACAGACAATATATACGCTCCAATTTCCCAAGCCAGACAGGAGGTCTGAATATGGACAGCGCAATCGTATCCGCAACCGGCGCAGCGTCGGCAGCGGCGCTCCTTTTCGCGGTCTTTACCGCGAAGAAGGTGCTCGGGTTCTCCGAGGGGAACGACAAAATGAAAAAAATCTCCGCGAACATCAGGCAGGGCGCCAACGCGTACCTCGGGCGGCAGTACAGGATAGTCGCCATATTCTTTGCCGCGATGTTCGTGATACTCGGCGTGATGGCGATCTTCAAGCTCCTTACGCCTTACGTCCCGTTCGCCTTCCTTACCGGCGGCTTCTTCTCCGGGCTTTCGGGCTTCATCGGCATGAAGATAGCCACCGCCGCCAACGCCAGGACCGCCAACGCCTGCATCAAGGGGCTCAACAACGGTCTTCGCGTGGCGTTCTCCGCGGGCTCGGTCATGGGCTTCACCGTCGTGGGCCTCGGCCTTCTTGACATCACCATCTGGCTTGCCCTTCTCAAATTCGTCTTCCATCTGAGCGATCCCGAGATAACCGGCGCGATGCTCACCTTTGGCATGGGCGCTTCGTCCATGGCCCTGTTCGCCCGCGTGGGCGGCGGCATCTTCACCAAGGCCGCCGACGTCGGCGCGGACCTCGTCGGCAAGGTCGAGGCGGGCATCCCCGAGGACGACCCCAGGAACCCCGCCGTCATC
>JAILDS010000204.1 GCA_024689165.1 Clostridia bacterium | reverse complement strand
CAAGTATCAGACGGTTATTCATTTTTCGGTATCAGAAGCTCCTGTCGATAATCAATGATATATCGCTGCGCGATATGATATACGGCTTTCGCCGCATGATATACAGCCGCTCCGCGTCTGTATGATATAAGAACCTGCCCTTCGGGCAGAACCTTGTTATTCGCTTCGCTCATAATGATATCCGTTCCTTCATACGCCGCAGGCGTATATCATCCTTTTTGGATAGCTCGCCTGCGGCGAGAAATCCAAAAGGATAGCATCCCGAAGGGATATCACCCGTTCCGGAAGGAACGGATATCATTGAAAAAAGCACGCCTTGCGCGTGCTTTTTTCTGGCCCGCCCGGAGGGACTCGAACCCCCGTTCTTCAGAATCGGAATCTGCTGCGTTATCCAACTGCGCCACGGACGGAAATCTCCGAGGATTTTACTACTCGGAAACAAACAAGTCAAGCCGGAAAATCCGGCGGGAGCGGTGTTATATAAATGCTTCCTGAGGCTCAGTCCAGGCTCTCTTCGCCTTTGTCGGCCACGTCGAGCCAGGTGGAGGCTCTGTCGAGCGCGGCGCCGAGACCTCTGCACGGAGAGGTCTTGACTATCGCCTCCATGGGCTTCAGGGAGGGGTCGGTTTTGACGAGCTGGACGTTGACCTTGTCGGCCACGTCGAGCTCGCCGACCTTCTTTGTTGAGAGTATCTGCATCATGACGACGTGGTCCGCGCTCATGTCGCCGTAATAGATCGACCTGCCCTGACGGACGAGAGGCCTGTTTTTATAGGTCAGGACCTTTTGTTTTTTTTCTGCCATGTTCTTTCTCCTGCCGGGATCAGTCCCCGTTGAGCTTCATGTACGCGTCGAACATCTCGAACAGCAGGTCGTACCTGTCCACCTCGCGCATGACGTTGCGTGCGTTGTCGAAGGTGGTGATGTACGTCGGATCGTCCGTCACGAGATAGCCGATGATCTGGTTCGCGCCGTCGTAGCCCTTTTTATTGAGCGCGTCGAAGACGTATTTGACCTTCGCCATCATGTCCTTGTCGACCGGGAAGTTGAGCTCTATCTTCTGGGTATCGCCTTTTTTGATGTTATCCATATCCGTTGCTTCCTTTCGAGACTATTGTCTGAGCTCGCCTCCGAGCAGTTTCACGGCGGCTATGGCTCTTTCCATCGCGGCGTCAGCCTCGGAGTCGGTCAGCGTGCCCTTGTCCGAGCGGAGAACGAGGCTGTAAGCGACGCTCTTTTTGTCCTTGGAGATCTGCTCGCCCTGGTAGATGTCGAACAGCTCGATCTTTTCAAGCTCCTGCCCGACCGCGGCGGCGATGGCCTTTTCGACGATAAGGACCGGCGTGATCCTCGGGAGCACGACCGCGAGGTCCCTTGTGGCGGCGGGGTATTTGGGCATGGGCCTGTATACGGTCTCTCCCGCGGCGAGACCGCGCAGGGCGGCGACGTCGGATTCTATGACGCAGACGCTCTTGCCGATCGCGAAGTTCGAGCATACGGTCGGATGTATCTCACCGACGACGCCGAGAGTCGTGCCGCCTTTGGAATATCTCGCCGTTCTGCCCGGGTGGAAGGTCGGGTCGTCCGTCACGGCTTCGACGTCGTAATCGGCGATGCCGAGCAGCTCCAGAAGACCCTCGAAGGCGCCCTTGACGGTGAAGAAGTCGCTGCCGTCCCCGTAGGCGGCGGCGGCGAGCACCTCGCGCTCGTCGGGCAGCTCCTCAAGCCCTCTGTTGATATAGACCGTCGCGAGCTCGTAGATCGCCGCGTCTGCGATCCTGCGGTTGTAGTTAGTCGACGCGACCTCGAGTATCGTCGGCAGGGCGGTCGTCCTCATGACGGATTTGTCCTCGCCCAGCGGGTTTATTATGGTCACGCAGTCGCGCAGCGGGCTGTCCTTTGCGATGCGCAGCTTGTCGTAGGCCTTCGGGCTGATGAAGGAGTACGTCTGCGCCTCGCTGAAGCCCATGGCGGTCATGTAGGAGTGCAGCAGCCTGTCGAACCTCTGTTCGGCGGTGAGGCCGCCGTCCGCGACGCCCTCGAGAGGCCTGTCGGGGATGTTGTTGTAGCCGTAGAAACGCGCGACCTCTTCGGAAACGTCCGCCTTGTGCTCCACGTCGCTCCTGAAAGATGGCACGTATATTTTGCCGTCAGAGACGGTGAACTCGAGCTTTTCGAGAATCTTTATCTGTTCTTCTGCGCTGACGTCGATGCCGATGAAGGAGTTGACCCAGTCCGGCGTGAAGTCGATGACGGTCTGCTTCTTCGGGGCGGGGTAGACGTCGATCGCGCCGGAGACCACGTCGCCCGCGTCGAGCAGCTCGACGAGCTCCAGCGCG
>JAILDS010000184.1 GCA_024689165.1 Clostridia bacterium | reverse complement strand
GCGGATGATGTTCTCAAGCACGAGGCGGGGGTAATTCGCCCCGGTCGGGTTGTTCGGGTTTATGAGCACTATCGCCTTGGTCTTGGTCGTGATGCGCTGCTCGATGTCCCTCGCGTCGGGGTACCAGTCGGATTTTTCATCGCAGATGTAGTGCACCGGGATGCCGCCCGCGAGCGACACAGCCGAGCTCCACAGCGGGTAGTCCGGCGCGGGGACGAGGACCTCGTCCTCATGCGAGAGCAGGGCCTGCATGCAGGTGATTATCAGCTCGCTGCAGCCGTTGCCGGTAAAAATATCGTCTATCCCGACGCCCTCGATGCCCTTCCTTGCGGAATAATCCGCGATGGCCTCGCGGGCGCTTATAAGGCCGTTCGACAGCGAATACGCGTCGGAACCGGACCCGAGCTCGGCGTACATTTCGTCGTTGAGCCATTTCGGCGCGTGAAAGCCGTACGCGGCGGGGTTGCCGATATTGAGCTTGATTATGCTGCTGCCGCGGCTCTCCATGCGCAGCGCCTCGCGGAGCAGCGGCCCCCTTATGGCGTAGGTGACGTTATTGAGGTTGTTGGACTTAATAAAAGTTCTCATAGCGGCCTCCGGAAAAACATGAATAGATTCTATACGCCGCGCCGGGCCATGTCAAGCGAAAAAACGCTTGCATAACTTGAAAAAATGTGGTAATATCCGCTTAGAAATCAGTTCTTGATAATAATTCATTGAATATATTTTGGGAGGAGCCGGATTTGAGCAACGTTCTTATCTGCGACGACGAGCGCGAAATAGTTGACTCCGTGGAGGTATACCTGAAGCTCGAAGGCTTTGAGGTCTTCAAGGCTTACAACGGCGCTCAGGCGATGGAGATCGTCGAGTCGAACGATATCCACTGCATAATCATGGACATCATGATGCCCGGGGCGGACGGTCTCCAGACCACTCTGAGCATCCGTGAGAAATACAATATCCCGATCATACTGCTGTCCGCCAAGAGCGAGGACACGGACAAGATCACGGGTCTGTCCTTCGGGGCGGACGACTATATCACGAAGCCCTACAACCCGCTCGAGCTTGTCGCGAGGGTCAAAAGCCAGGTGCGCCGCTACACGTCGCTCGGTTCTCTCGAAAAACGCGACGGCCTGCTCGTTACCGGCGCGCTGGTGTGCGACACTCAGGCGAAGGAGGTCACCGTGGACGGCGAGCCCGTCAAGCTGACCGCCACGGAGTACGGGATCGTGGAGTGCCTGATGAAAAACCTCGGCAAGGTCATGTCGACCGGGCAGATCTACGAGGAGGTCTGGCACGAGCCTTCATACTCGACCGAAAAGACCGTCACGGTGCATATCCGCCGCATCCGCGAGAAGATCGAGACCGACCCCAAGGAGCCCAGGTACCTGAAGGTGGTCTGGGGGATCGGGTACAAGATGGAAAAGATCTGACGCCGCGCCGCAGACCGGGCGTTTCGCGTCGGAAATCGGAAACAGGGCAATGTCACCTAAAAAAAAGAACAGCGCAGCCGTTTCAAATCGCGTTCTGAAGCTTGTCTACACCCTTGTCGCCATGGCAGCCGCATTTTTTATCGGGCTGCAGGGCGCATGGGTGTTTTTGAGCATTTTCAGGTACGACATCGTCAACAACGAGCACTTTTACCAGACGCACGAGTTCGACTCCATGCTCGCTGCCGATCTGCATACCATACGCGACTACGTTTACTACGAGGGCGGCAATTTCACCCGTTCCTCGCTGTGCTATACCGAGCTTATATCCGACCTTGACCGCCTTGTGGACAGCGAGGCGAGCGTCGCGATCAACCTTGTGGCGACCCGCGACCAGCTCAGACGCTCCGCTCCCGAGGGACTGGAGCTCAATTCCGCCGGGGAGGTCAGGTTCGTCGCGATAGTCGACTCTCAACGGTCGGTGTTCAGCGTTTCGGACCGCGCCGGCTACGACGAGACCGGCTTCGCCGGATCGGGCGAGCTCGTCGTCGGCGAAAACACCGACGCGGCGGCCACAGAGGCCGCGAAAACCTGGTTTTCAAGCTATTTCGACTGCCTGACGGCGCTTACCGCGTACACGTCGCGCCCGCTCATCGTCAACGCGGAGGAGATACTTGCCGAGGTCGAGGCGTCGTACAGGAACGAGTACTCCGACGCGCTCGCAACGCTCACCGCGAGTTATGCGGAGGTGCAGGACAAGATCGACGAAATGACCTCCGTGCGCTTCATCTGCCGCGACACGCGGACCGGCGCGGTGTATTCCAACGTCGGCGCGAACTCCGTGACGCCGGACGCGCTCGGGGAGCTCCGGCGCGGCAGCGAGCTGGATCTCGACGTCGACGCAGCGGGCGCCTCGGTCAGGATAGGTACGGACGACTTATCCGGAGAGTATGCCCGGACCGCCTTCCAGTCCCTCGGGGCGGAGCTTTACCTGACGGTCGCGCCGTCCTATATCAGCGCCGACCCGTATTCGAACTATTTTTACTGCTACGAGCTCTGCAGCCGTAACCTTACGCTGTGG
>JAILDS010000145.1 GCA_024689165.1 Clostridia bacterium | reverse complement strand
AACTGGGACTGACGGACAGAGAGACGGTTGCGCGAAAAAGAAAGCGGTTTATGATCCCGTTCCTTCTGGTTCTGCTGGCGGTGTTGGTGCTGATCATAGGCCTTTGGAACAGCGTGCGCACATTTTGGACCGCATATTGGCAGGCGCTGCTGTTCCTCGAGGTCATGAACTGGTATGACGGGATCGTGATCGACCGTCTTTGGGTGGGGCACAGCAAATTCTGGGTCATCCCGGGCACGGAGGGCATTCCGTTCGTGCAGACGTGGAAACAGGTGCTCAGAAAGCGCGGTATCCTGACTCTGAGCTGGATCGCCGGCGCGGCGCTCGTCGCGGGTCCGGTCATATTGATTTTCTGAATCATGCATCAAAAAAGAGATGCCGTTTTTTTTTCTTGCATTCTTCACGCCGCGGGAGTAGTATAACGGTAAGATAACAAACAAAAGGAGAGTATCGTTTATGGACGTTTTTCCCGCGAAGTTCCTGAATTTCATGATAGCCTTCGTCAACATCATCCTGCTCATGTTCAACACCTCGAGCGCGAACAAAAAAGAGCCCACCCTCGACGTGTCCGGGCTTGAGCTGACCTTTGAGGACGAATTCGACGGCGACGAGCTCGACGAGACCAAGTGGGGCGCCCACGACAGCTTCGGCGTGCGCAAGGGCGGCTACTGGACCAGGGAGCAGGCGAGCGTCGAGGACGGCTGCCTCGTCATCCGTACTCAGTATAAGGAAGACGGCGCGTTCGGCCCCGGCTGGTACACCTGCGGGCTCGACACCTCGAGGAGCTTCAAACAGGCCTACGGCTATTACGAGTGCAGATGCATACTGCCCAAGGGCGAAGGACTGTGGTCTGCCTTCTGGATGATCAATTCCAACGTCGGCAAGGAGTCCGACGACGCTCTCGCCGGCGCGGAGCTGGACATCATGGAGTCCCCGTTCTGGCACCTCGGCGGCAAAAAGAGCTGGAAGATCACCCAGAACATCCATTACAGCGGCTACAACCTGAAAACGAAGTACAAGAACGTCGGCATCTTCAGGCTCGACAACGACCCGTATGAGAACTTCAACACCTACGGGCTGATGTGGACGCCCGACGAGTATATATTCTACATCAACGGCCGCGAGGTCGCGCGGACGACTTACGGCGGCGTTTCCACCCAGCCGGAGTACATGATACTGTCCTGCGAGGTCGACGGCGGCGACGGAAAGCCCACCTTCGGCTGGTCCGGGAATATCGAGAAAAACGACAAGGCGACCTTCTGCGCCGAGTACAAGGTCGATTACGTCAGAGCCTACGCCCTGCCCGAAGACTGACGCCGCGCTTTAAAGGCTCCCTCTCCGAGGGAGCTGCCGCGGAGCGGCTGAGGGAGTTCCCCTCTCCGAGGGAGCTGTATGCCGGGCGGAAACGCGGCGTGCTTTAAACAACGAAACGCCGTTGCTTGGGACGATCTTGTCACTGCGGGTGGAAAAGAAAACCGAACAACTCCCTCCGTCGCGCTGACGCGCGCCACCTCCCTCAAGGAGGGAGGCTTTAAAAGGCTCCCTCTCCGAGGGAGCTGCCGCGAAGCGGCTGAGGGAGTTCCCCGAGGATAGCTCTTTGCCGAAGGAATCGCTTAAAATAAATTTCGATAAAGGAACAAAAAAATGTCGCTGCCGTACAAGTCGGAACTGATCGCTCGAGCAAAAGACCTGAGAAAACAGGCGACTCCTCAGGAGAATCACCTGTGGTACGATTATCTGAGCGACTATCCCGTTCGTTTCCAGCGGCAGAAAACCATCGGAGGATATATCGTCGATTTCTATTGCCACGCGGCAAAGCTCGTGATCGAAGTCGACGGCATACAGCATACTTCCGATGAAGCTAAAGCATATGATTCAAAACGTACGCGTTTTCTTGAAGGATTAGGCCTCAGTGTTCTTCGTTTTTCCAATGATGAGATCTTGGAAACGTTTTCTTCTGCGTGTGAGACGATCAATCGGACAGTGCAGGAAAAAATCGGCGAAGTCGATGCAGGATATTAGTCAACAGGACTCCCTCCGTCGCGCTGACGCACGCCACCTCCCTCAAGGAGGGAGGCTTTAAAGGCTCCCTCTCCGAGGGAGCTGTCGCGGAGCGACTGAGGGAGTTTTCCTCTTCGAGATAACTGCCGCGGAGTTTGCAGGTCCCTACATGCTATCCGCTATCTGCTATCAGCTATCTGCTGACAGCTGGATCAAAACGCTACAAAGCCGCCGGCGGTCGACCGCCGGCGGCTGTCTGTATTCCGGTCAAACGTACCGCCCCGTTCAGATCAGGGACTTGCCCTCCCATTCCTTCGCGGGAGTAACGCCTAAAAGCTTCGCGACCGTGGGCGCGATGTCCTTGATGGAGCCGCCGGGGTATTCCTTCCCCTTTTCAAAGAGCGGACCCTCGCAGAAGATCGGTATGGTCATGTCCTCCGGGCAGTCGCTGCCGTGGCCGCGCCCGTGCCCTCCGTGGTCGGCTGTGAGGATTATGGTGTAGTCCTTCGGGATCTCCTCATACAGCTTGGCGACGCAGCCGACGGCGTTGTTGACCACCTTCAGGTAGGTCTCGCTCATCCAGCCCGTGTCGTGGCCGCCGAGCTCGTCGGTCTCGCCCAGATACAGGAACAGGAAGTCGGGCGATTCCTCGTTTATATAGCGTATAGCGGCGTCGGTTATGAGGTTGTCCGTGCCGTGGCGTTTGTGCTGGTTGAAGCAGACCGCCGTGTGCAGGTGGTCCGGGCGGCCCAGATCGCGCAGCTCCTCCCACGTGTAGAAGAAGCCGTTCTTTTTGCCCTCGGCGTCGAGCCGGTCGAAAATGCCTTCAATGGGCCTGACCTGCGGGATATAGGTATTTGTGGTGATGCCGTGGCGGTCCGGGTCGACGCTGTGGAACAGCGACATATGGCACGGGAGAGTCACGGACGGCATGACGGTCTGCGCCGTCAGCGAATAGGCGGATATCTGAGTGAGCTTTTCGACGAAGGGGTGACCGCACTGCATAAGCCCGTCCGGGCGCATGCCGTCGACGAGAATGAGTATGACTTTTTCGTTCATTTGCTGCCTCCGGGGAATTTGGTGAGAGCATTATACCGCGCCCGGAGAAAAAAGTCAAAACGAATCCGACAGGACGCCCAGAGACTTTTATACCGGGCACCGCGGCGGCGCGGCGTCGGATGTGAAAAATACAAGCAAAAAAACGCAGGGGCCTCCGGTAAGGAGCCCCTGCCGCAGTTCGTTTCGCGCGGGTCTTATTTGAACAGCCCGATAGCCCAGCCGAAGAAGAAATACACGACCTTCATCAGCTTGGTGAGCAGAGCGGGAGAGAAGACGTCCGCAAGCACCAGACCCGCTTTTTCATCCATCAGATCGTCGTGGAAGATCAGGCGCGTCGTATAATTCGTCACGTCGTCCTCGCTGAATTCGAACACACGGACGCTGCGGCAGCCGCCGTCGCCGTAGGAACGGAACCCGCAGCCCCCGTTGTAGCCCATTTTTATTCCGTCGTCCGTGACGCCCCAATAGCTGTTGACGTGATCGTGCCCGAAGAACGCGCCGATGATGTCGCCGTTTTCAAGCCACGCCTGATACTGGCCGGTGATACGGTCGAAGTTCTCGCTGCAGGGCGCCTCGCCGAGGCGGCCGCCGTCGTCGGCGATCTTGTTTTCGTCAAGCACGTACCATTTGCCGTCGCGGCGGGAATAGACCGCGCCGTCGGTGTTCCAGCTGCACTCTTTGAACAGATTGTATATCTCCTTGACCGGGACGTGCTGGAAGATCATGGAGGGCATGACAGTTCCGCCGTTGGCCTCCTTCAGAGCGGCGCTGGTCTCGTTGTACCACGCGAGCTGGTCCGCTCCTATGCCCGCGTAACCGCCCTCCGGCGCTTTGTTGTTCGAGTCCATCATGAAGATGTTCAGCGCGGTCCTGCTGCCGTCGTGCGTTTTGATTTCAACGTTATATGTGAACGGGTCCGGACCGTTCTCCGTGGCGTAATTCATCGTGAAACGGTCGTACAGCGCGTATTGACCGGCCTCGTCGAGGACGTTGGCCCTGTCGTGGTCGTGGTTGCCCAGCGTCGCAAGGAAGGGGATGCCCCTGTCCTCCAGCGGCTTGCAGATGTTCTCTACGGCGACGGCGAAATCCTTTGCGGAGGCGAAGGGGTACACGTCGGAAAGCTGGTCGCCGACAAAGACCACGAGGTCGGGATCTTCGCTGTCTATCGCCTTTATCAGAAAGTCGGTCATCTTGCTGCTGCCGTTTTTGCCCAGGTCCTGCGTGTCGTTGAACATCAGGATCTTGAAGCTGCCGTCTTCGTTGAATTTCAGTGTTTTATCGCCGGAGGCAGATGCCGCCGATCCCCCGTCCGAGGCATAGGCGCCGATGCAGCAGCTCAGCGCGAGCATAGCGGTCATAAGAACACAGAGGAACTTTTTCATTTTCATTTCAGCACTCCTTTTTCCATTTCTCAAAATGCCGGGTCCTGCCGCAGCGCAGAGGACAGCCGGAACGATCATCATGGTCATCAGCCGCCTCAGCGAATATTCGGTATCGTACTGCCGGCGGGTGAATTCCGCGCGGATAGAGTCTCTTGCCCGCTCCTCATTCCACGGGGGCGTCGCTGACGATGCTGATCACGTAATCCTACCGCACCGCCTGTGCTTATTAAGAAAGACCCGCGACAGATAGTCTGTCTCGTCCTCCGAAAGCATTTGCCCGTCGGGATCGAAAGGAGAAAAAATCTCTGATTCGCCGCCGATCTTCAATCTGATTTCCCGGATTGCCATCCGCTGCTCCTTTTTTTCTTTCCTTCTTTCAGTTTATCACGCCGGCGCGTCAATAACAAGTCCCCGCGAAAAAAAGCCGGGCTTATCGCGGAACGCGGGGCGGACGGGCGGCCGGAGATAAAAAACGGGGGCGCATTCCCCTGTACGGGCTTGATTTTTCCGGCGCGGGCAGGTATAATCTACCAAACATGAAATGATGGCAAAAAGAGGTTGTGGTAATGAAAAAGACTATCTCGCTGCTGCTCGCAGTTCTTCTGGCGTGCGCGTCCGCGCCGCTCGCTTTCGCCGCCGACACAGAGACGAACTACCTTCTCCTCGGCGATTCCATCACCGCCGGGTACGGCGTGAGCAACCGCCGCGAGGCGTCCTACGGCAGGATAGTCGCGGACACGAACGGCTATAATTACACCAATCTTGCCAGAACGGCGACGGACAGCTTCGAGCTGCTCGACCAGCTCAAAAACGGCGTGTACTATGACGAAGCGCTCATGACGACGCGTTCGGTCGCCGAGTGCGTCGCCGAGGCGGACATCATCAGCCTCTCCATCGGCGCGAACGACTATTTCGACGCGCCGAACACGGTCAGTCTGCTGGTGAAGGCTCTGTTCGGGCTCAACCGCAGGGAGCTCGACGCCATCGCCGATACGCTCTACGGCAACTTCTGCGAGATAATAGACTTTATCCGCGCCGAGAATCCCGACGCCGTGATCCTCGCCCAGACCCTCTACTGCGTCTGGTACGGCTTCGCCTCCTCCGCCAACGGCGCCGCTTCGAAGAGGATCAACGCCATGCTCGAGAAGTACGACGCCGAGCACCCCGGCGTGATACATATCTGCGATATAAGGCCCGCCATGGAGCACAAGCCCGAAAACCTTGCCGATGACTGCGTCCATCCGAACGCGGCGGGCAACGTGGCGATCGCGCGCATAGTTCTGGCCGACCTTTACGAGCTCGGCCTCGGGGCGGAGACGGAACCCGTCGTCAACGTCCCCGGCGAGGACTGGAATTTCTGGGAGCTGTCTTTTGACGATGAAAAGACGGCGGTTTTCGTCGGCGCGCTCGTCAAGATAGTCACCGGGAACGGCGCGAACGTTTTCCGGGGAAGGAAATAAAAAAGGCCCGGCGCGGGGCAAAAGACCGCGCAAGCCGGTCCGAAAAACCGAAAAAAATGTGAACGAAGAAGCGGACCCGCGCGGGGTCCGCTTTTCGTATACGTTTGAACCGTTTTCGGGTCACGGCCGGTTGACTATGCCCACGAAAAGCGGCATTTGGTCGTCGCTCATCACGGCAAAGATGAACGGGCGGTCGAGGGTGAAGTCCATCTCGTCCTCCGGCGGCATGGCGGCGCCTGCGAGCGTCATCTCGGTATACGCCGCGGCGGTGACGCCCTGCTCGTCCGCGGTGACCCTCGCGCCGTGACGGACGTCGGAGAGGGCGACCGGCCCGTCGTCGGTAAGCGGCGAAAAGTCCGCGTCTTCCGTAAAGCAGTCCGTCACTCCCAGCTCTTTAAGGCCCTCTTTGAGCGAACGGCAGGAGCTGACGTCGAACCGAGGCAGCGAGAAGTGTACCTTCAGCGATTTCACGTTCTGCCAGTCGGCTTCCTTGTTCTGCGTGAACAGAAAATCCGGAGCCTCGCCGTCCCCGAGAAGCTCTTCCGGAGAGGTTCCCTCGTCGGGCAGGATGAACCAGACGGAGCCCTGCTGCTGCAGATCCTTTTTGACCGCGCCGAAGCGCTCTCCCCAGTAGTATTTGCCCCAGAAATCCGTCGCGCGCATGAAGTCGGCCTCGGTATCCCCGTCGGGGCCGTGAAAAACGCCGCGTTCAGTTTCTTCGGTATTGAACGGGATCTGCCATTTGTCGCCGAAATACGCGGTGGTGAACAGGTCGAGATAATCAAGAGGCCCGGTCTGTATGCCCGAGGCCATATCCTGCAGAAGATCGCCGGTCTGCTCGTTGACCCACGCCTGAATCGCGGCGTCGAAGTCCTCCGTCCCCGGCTGCCCGCGGTAGGTGGAGGCGTAATACTGCTCCGCCAGAGTTTTGAGCGTGTCGCTGCGGAAGGACACGTTTTCATTCAGCCAGAGCGAGGAGGCGAGAATGCAGTCCGCCGAGCCGTCGTTCCGGTAATTGGCGTTGAACACGCGGTTCGCCTGGGTCCGCAGGGTCTCGATATCGGCCGCGCCGATGAGAGACAGCACCTGCTGCCGCGTGTTTCCGTCGGAGATCTCCGCCAGCATGGCGAGCGCGAAGTAGATGTTCAGCGGCGAGCAGACGCTGTTCTGCCCTTCCTCTCCGCCCAGAAACGCCGGCAGGGAAGCGGTGAAAAACGAGGTGAGCGACCGGCCCGCGCCGTAATACTTCCGCCTTGCCTGCGCCGCTTCGTACCACGCGTCGATCTCGGACTGCTCCGCAAGATCGCCCTTGGCGGGATAAGGCGTCTGCGCGGGGTATTCCGCCGCGTACGCCGTGAACAGCTTCAGCAGAGCCTGCGCCGCGCCGTCGCCGTCCTGCTGCGTCTGCGCGCCGGTCGCCGTCGGGGCGGTCTCTCCGGGGTCCTGCGCCGCGGAACCCGCGGGGACTGCCGGCGGTTTTTCCCCGCCTCCGCGCCGCGCTATGGCCGCTCCCACGCCGATGACGATCGCCAGTGCCGCCGCCGCGGCGGCGAACCGCGCGACAAAACGGCCTGAGAACCTCTTTTTCTGCGCCGCGCCGGGCTCGGAGCTTTTTACGTATGCCGGGTCGACGTCGTTGAGCGCGTCCGAAATATCAGTCGGTTTCATAAAGTCCTTCCTCCTTCAGGAATGCTTTGAGCTTCGCCCGCGTGCGGGACAGGCTCATTTTTACTGCGCCCTCGGTCATGCCGAGGCTGAGCGCGATCTCCCGGACGGAGCAGAACCACCAGTACCGCCTCATGAAGACCGTCCGAGTGTCGGGGGGAAGGGATGCGAGGAATTCATTGAGCGCGTCCCGTAGCGAGATCGCGTCGGCGTAGGACCTGCCGTCGTCGCCGTCCGGGATCGCTTCCTCCAGCTCCGAAAGACTCTCCTCATAGGCCCCGCCGCCGCGTTTTGCCCGCTTGCCGGCGCGCAGACGGTCCAGCGCCGTCCGGCGGCATACCGCCGAAAAGTAGGGCGCGAGCGGGGACGGCTGCGCCGGGGGAACGGCGTTCCAGATCTTCAGGTAGGTGTCGTTCTCGGTCTCCTCCGCGTCCTCCTCGGATCTCAGCAGGCGCAGCGCCAGCGCACGGATAAGCGGCCCGAACTTCCGCCGGCTCTCGCTGATCGCGGCCTCGTCCCTGGCGTTGAACAGCCGGAGGATCTCGGAATCTTCCATCGCATTCCACTCCCTTCACTTCAATAAACGATATCCGGCGCGAAAAGGTAACGGAAAGGCCGTCGGAACCGCCCGAAAAACAGCCCGGAGACTTTTTTACGTTTCCGCAGACGCTCTCCTTTTTTCGATGCCGTCATTATACCAATAAAAACAAAACTTTCAAAGGCTTTTTCAAAACAGCCGTACGTTGCCGCGGAGCCGCGGTCGGCGCAGGACCGTCGGAGAAGGGAAAAAGCGGCCGGTCTGCGACAGAATAAACCTGCCGACCGGACATTTTTGTTGCGCTGTGGATTATTTTTGCGGATTCCGCATTTTTGTTCAATAGCGTTCATGTCGAACGCCCGTTCTGCCGTCGATTTCGCGGCGGCGCAGTTTTTTTTGGTTCTTTACGGATTTTCGCGGAATATGACAGGTTCCGGTTCGTTTCGGTGTCCGACGCACGGATCGCAGGGGCGGGCATGACCGCCCGATATGTCTGTGAGTCGGCTTCACGTCGCCGAGGAAACATACGGTAAAAGCAGCGCCTGTGTAGGGGCGACCCGCGTGGTCGCCCGATGTTCCGCGGAGGTACCCTCCGCGGAACACGTACCTGACCGCAGGATAAAAGCTGTGTTTTACAGCCCGCGTAAAACCGCATGCACCGTTTTTTATACACACCTCGTTTCGCTGCGAAACATACGCTGCGAACACATCCCGGGTTCCGGGCGACCACGCGGGTCGCCCCTACACGGCAAAATGCGACTCGCTTCGTTCCGAATCATACCGCGCGTATCCGCCCCGGATTGCCGTCGATTTCGCCGTGAAGAACCTTTTTTTTCGTCTTTTTCGTCTTTGTGTTGCAAAAACCGCGAAACGGGAGTATAATGGTATCGACCTAAAAAGAATAATGACAGGAGGAAACAACAATGAAACGCTTGTCGAAGATAATCGCTCTGATACTCGCCGTTGTAATGATGGCTTCGCTCGTTTCCGTCGCGGCCTTCGCCGACGACGGGACAGACCCTTACGCCGCTCTCAAGGAGGGCGTCGGCTACGTCGCCATCGGCGACAGCTTCACCCGCGGCTACGGCGCGGGCGAGAACTGGCAGGACCAGATCTACCTCAACGATTCCTACGGCAATTATGAGTGCCGCAACGTCGACGGCTCCTACCCGAAGAGGGTCGCGGACGCCTTCGGGCTCTACTCGCCGGCGGATATCCGCGACACGAGCGCCCGCATGTGGCCGCTCGCGCACGACGCCGTCTCCACCGCCTATATGCTCGACCTGCTCGGCATCGACGACGGCTTCCGCGACGAGGAGTTCACCTACAACGAGAGCTACATGATGGAGCGTTACGAGACGGACCTTCGCTATTTCGGCGACCCGCTGAGCTATACCGTCGACGGCAACTCCCGCTACGGTGAGACCGGCGAGGTGATGAGCGTCCGCGAGATGCTCAAGAACGCGAGCCTCATCACGCTTGAGGTCGGGCAGACCGACGTCATCTACAAGGCGCAGATATTCGGGCTCAACAAGCTCGACCTCAGCGATACCGCGGCCCTGCCCGCCGGCGTCGCCAATATCGTCAGCCTGCTCTGGAAATACTTCGATTACTGGAAGGACGCGTACCCGCTGCTGCTCGACTTCATCAAGGAGAACAACCCCGACGCTGAGGTCATCCTCGTCGGCACGCTCAACCCCATCAAGGACGCGACCCTCAGCGACGACGTCGCCATCAAGATAGGCTCGGCGATCAACGTCATCATGGACACGATGAACTCCTACACCAGAAGGTTCGCCCGCGAATACGGCTACACCTTCGTCGACATTTCCGACGTCGACACGCCCGCCGCCGTGACGCAGATGTCCATCGGGCACATCCTCTCGATAAGCGACCCGATCGAGTACGCGCTGATAGCTCACCCGACCCCGGACGGCTACGCGCAGATCGCCGAAAGGATAATCGCCGCCGTCGAAGCGGACCTTGCCGGTGAGCAGCCGGGCGTCATGGCCAGGATAACAGCCTTCTTCCAGGCTGTCGCCGACTGGTTCAGGATGGTGTTCATCAAGTTCGCCGGGCTTTTCGCATAAATAAGCAAACAGACCCGCCCCGGCGCGGAACGATAGAATTCGGGAGGCTCCCCTCGCGGGGCGCCTCCCTTGTAAAAGGGAGGTCTGACGTGACCGATCTCAGCAGGAGCATTTTTGAAAATTCGAGGCCCGCGCCCCTCGTCTGCGCGCACAGGGGCTCGGCGTCCGGGAACATCCCCTGCAACACGCTTGCGGCCTTCGGCGCGGCGCTGATGCAGGGGGCGGATATGATAGAGCTCGACGTGTCGATCAGCGCGGACGGGCGTTATTACGTCTTCCACCCGGGCATGGAGAGCGCGTACCTGGGAACCGACAGGCTGCTCAGCGATCTTTCGTCGGATGAGATAGACGCCCTGCGGTTTTTCAACCCCGACGGCACGAGGACGCAGTTCGGCGTTTACACTCTCGAGGAGGCGTTCGCCTTCCTTCGCGGGAAGTGCTATATCAACGTCGACAAGTTCTGGACCGACGTGCCCGGGATAAGCCGTGTCATACGGGAATGCGGCGTCGAAAAGCAGGTCATCGTCAAGACGGGCACGTCCGACGAAGAACTCGGCGAGGTCCTTGAATACGCGCCGGATTTCATGTTCATGCCCATCGTCCGCGGGAAGGACGACGTGACGGACAGGCTTGTCGCGGAGGGCGTCAACTGCATCGGCGCGGAGGTGCTTTTCGAAACACAGGACGAGGACTGCT
>JAILDS010000127.1 GCA_024689165.1 Clostridia bacterium | reverse complement strand
ATACTGATACTCGACGAGGCTACCGCCGAGGTGGACACCCTCAGCGAAAAACGGCTCCGGCAGGCCATCAAAAAGGTGACCGCCGGAAGGACCTCCGTGATAATCGCCCACAGGCTGTCGACCGTGACCGACGCAGACGAGATACTTGTGATATCCGGCGGGAAGCTCGCGGAACGCGGCTCGCACGAAAAGCTGCTTGCCGAAAACGGCATTTACGCGGAGCTGCTGAAGATCCAGAATGCGGACGACCTGACCGACGCCGCCCTGCGCGCGGCCGGCGGGGACTGTAAATAAACCGTGTAAATCGAGCGGTAGCACGGCAGACCCCTGCCGTTTCATAAAAAAATGCGGGAATATGGCGGTTTTTCGCCATATTCCCCGTTTTTTTTGTGACTGCTTTTTTTAGTACTTTTTCAACATTGCGCAGGAATGCTGTAAAGGATCCGCCGATTTAGGGCGGATATGCGGGCTTCGCCCGCTGAGATTTGCGCCTTCGGCGCTGTGGAAGATTTCAGATCAGAAGATTTAAGATCCCAGATTTATCCACAAAGCGGGACGGACCGCGCTATTATCGATGTCGACACCGCTACCGATGTTAATGACGGAGCCGTCATAGTTGACAACTGCAGCGTGAGTAGAAAAATAGCCGGGCGACCGCAGCCACCACCAGCAATTGCCATTGCTGGCTTTATATGCGCCTTGCGCATAGCAGTATGCAGTTCCTTGACATTGCCGCGCACTGTCCGAACTGAAGTATTTGTTTACCTCTGTAATACTAAGCAGGAATACTTTGTCAGTTGTGTTGTTGCCGGGTGAAGTGCTATATGAAGGATTCTTGTCTGCGGTGACGGTAGAACTGGCTATCATTTTCTGATGATCTGCGCCAAAAGCTGCGTTATAAAATGTTCCGTTCAGCCATGTTCTTAATGTGCATTTTTCCCATGTCGTATCTGTATAAGTACTGTTGTACTTTTGGCAATCAAGCGCATATTGACTAATGATGAGGGCTTTGTTTCCTTCAACAGCAAGTACCTTCCACTTAATTTCTTCTTTTCCGTTTGAGGTATTGTTGTCTTGCTCGTAAAAGCCAAATTTGATAGTGGATCCCGCCTTGACATTTGCCAAACCAGCCTTTTGCTTCAAGAACAAGCATTCAGCCGCTTTGTCGGCGCTGTCTTTGTAATTCAGAGAATCAAATGCTTTGTATGCATCTTCGTACTTCTGTGCATTATAAAGCTCCATTGCCGAATTATACTTACCGCTTGGAATAATAACCGTTGTCAGGACAATCAGGAATGCGATACATGCAATAACAATAGGTGTTGTAATCGCAATAACCTTTTTACGCTTCTTCGCCGCTTTTTCCGCCGCGAGCCTCGCTTGCTCCGCTTTGCGTTCGGCTTCAAGACGGTCCGCTTCTTCTTTTGCCTTTATTTCCTCGATCTTTCTCCGGCAAGCAAAAATCTGTTCGTCCGCGTCTTTCCAGCCGGAGATCGACTCAAACAGCTTGATCGCTTCTTCGCAGTTTGAAATGCTGTCACCTGCCATTTCAGACTTGCCGTTTTCATATATCGAATCCCTGCGGCAGATTTCGGCTTTTTCGAGGCACTGCTCGACCAGCGTATCGGCGTCTTTGAAGCCGGGGATCGTTTTGAACAATTCCGCCGCTGATTTATACGCAGCTTCATTTGCCACGTTCATAACGTTGACAGCGTTGTTGTAAATATCGGTCAGACGGGCGTTTTCGTTACGTTCGTTTATATGGGATATGTAGCCGTGCATTTCGGTTTCGAGTTTCTCGTCGCCGAAGCGAATGGATTTCTGATAATTGCTGCTGCCGTCGAAGGGCTGCGCACAGTCCTTCAGACCCTCCCGTTTTCTCACGCGAAGCTCCGCCATGAGCTTGCCGAAGTAAGCCTGCGCGTTCTCCGGGTCCTGATCGAGCACCTTTTCGCAATAGGCGTCGGCCTCCGCCCAGTTCCCGTCCTCGAGGAACATGAAGGCTCGCTTGAGCAGCGGCGCAACGTTCGCGCTGTTTTCGATAACGACGGTCTCTTTCACCGCCGCTTTCGGCTCCGCGTCGCCGACGATCTTTTTGATGCCTCGTATCAGGTCCTGCATGAAGCCGAGCCTGCTCATGTCCTGCGCCTGAAGGTGAGAGAACTCATCCGGCAGATCGTACGGGTCCATGTCGCGATAGGCGGGGATGAGCGTCTTCTTGCCGCCGCTGCTCTTTACGAGGGCGAGGTAGCGGCTCCACTCGTTTTTGACCCAGACGGCGTTGAAATGCTCCGGCTTCGTGCCGAGCACGACCATGACCTTCGCCGAGTTCAGCGCGGCGAAGATATACGGCTCGTAAGCCGTGCCGAGCTTGTCCTCGAGCGTGATGCGCGAGAAGAATACCTTGAAGCCCTCCTGGACGAGCTGGTGGTACAGCTCGTTGGCAAGCACGCTGTCCGGCGTGCGCCTGCCCTGCGCGTCCGTCTCCTTATAGCAGATGAATACGTCGAAGGGCTCCTCCTTCTGCGATATGGCGAGGATGCCCTTCTGGATCTCGTTGAACTCTTTGGCTTCGCTTTCATACAGCTCGCGCTGATAAGCGTCCGCGTACCGCAGGGCGGATTTGTAGTTGTCGTCGTCGAAAACGGAGGTGAACTGGGCGCGGTTGACCGTCGGTACGCGCTTCCTCGTCGCAGGGTCCTCGACGTATTCGATGCCGTAGCGGCACAGCACCAGCGACCAGTAGGCCTCGGCGTCTGTGTTGTCCTCGTTGAGTATCTGCTCATATATGCCCGCCGCCTTGTCGAACTCGTTGTTGCGGCGGAAGTGGTTCGCCCTGTCGTACAGGTTCGCCCGTCTGTCGTCGTCCAGACGCGGCAACGTCTGTTTTGTTCCGCACGAATCGCACACGCCGACCGAAGCGCCCGGCTCGAACTCTATTGTGCCCCCGCACATTTTACACTTAAATACTGCCATTATGCTCTCTCCAAAGTCCTTATTTCAGCTCTTTGCACTTTCTGTTCCTGTCGCCGATAAGAGCGATCAGCCCGTCGGCGACCTCTTTTGCTTTTTCCGCGTCGTCGGCGGCGACGGCTGCCGAAAACTCGTCCGTCTTGACTGTGATCTTCGCCTCGATTACTGAAAGGGCGTCGTCCGACACCGGGTCGGAGCACCTGACGGCCTCATAAACCTTCTTGCATTCCGCCTTAACAGCGTCGCTCTTCGCGCGGGCGACGAGCCCTTCGGCGTCGGAGCTTAGGCCCCTGATGAAGGCGGTCTTCGTTTTCACCTTTTCATCGACGGCTTCAACCGCGTCGCCCGCCCATTTTGCCTTGACGACGGCGATGAGCTCAATGGCGAAGATCAGAACGCATACGATCGCCGTGACCCACGCGGGAAAATCGGGGATCAGCATGAACGCGCAGCCGAAAACGGTCGTCGCGATCAGCCCGGCGCGACTGACGGTTATGAGCGGGAGCCTGTAGAAAAGCTTTTTGAGATTCTCGGACCTGAAGGCCACGTAAGCGCAGACAAGGTTGCCGATAAACGCCGCGATGACGAAGCCCCACGCGAGCCAGAAACGCGCGTCGTAGCGCACGACGTAACCCGGAATGACGGGATGGGCAAGGAAGACGACCGCGTTGTATACGGCGAGCATGACCGCCCAGAGAATTGCGAAAAACCTGAAATGTCTGTTCATTTTACGTGCCTCCGTATCACAGGATGTCTGCAAGGAGCTTCGACTTCATCTGCGCGAATTCA
>JAILDS010000082.1 GCA_024689165.1 Clostridia bacterium | reverse complement strand
CGAATACGCCGTGGTCGGCGCCCATCCTGATATCCGGGTCGATCAGCTTTTTCGCAGCCACGAGACCGAGGCAGATTATCAGCTTCGGAGAAACCAGCCTGACCTGCTCCCTGAGGAAGGGCATGCAGGCGTCCTGCTCGGAGGGCAGGGGATTTCTGTTGTTCGGCGGGCGGCATTTGACTATATTGCAAATGTATACGTTTTCCCGGCGGGATAGGCCGACGGAGCCGAGCAGCTGGTCGAGAAGCCTGCCGCTCCTGCCGACAAAGGGTTCGCCGAGAAGGTCCTCCTGCTCTCCGGGCCCCTCCCCGACGAACATTATTTTCGCGTCCGACGGCCCGACGCCGTACACGGCGTTGTGCCTGCCCTGCGACAGGGAACAGGCCGCGCACGCCGCGCAGCGCTCGTATTCCGTCAGAAGCGGGTGTTTTTTGGTTGTTTCGGGCATTGTGATTCCTCCGGAAATAGCAGATAGCAGATAGCGGATAGCAGATAGTTGAATGGTCTGCGGCGCATTGTGGACCGACGCTGCGCGTCGGGGCGGCACTGAAAGATGCCCCCGCGGTGCGTGGGAAATGTCGGCACAGCCGACAAAGGGGGACAGGGGCTGTTGCCCTGCCGCGCTGCCGAGTTATCAGATTTTCTTTAATTATAAAACTTGCCGTTCGTTCCCGTCCCGGGTTCCGGGCGACCACCCGGGTCGCCCCTACAAGCGCCGATCCACCTGACTTCGTAAAAACGAACGCTGACAGCTGACGGCTATCCGCTATCGGCTATCGGCTATCAGCTATCAGCTATCAGCTATCAGCTATATACTAACAGATACATTTTTCACGGTCAACCGTCTTTAATAATTGTTTAAAATATTATAGCGCGCAGTATTGAAATTTCAAGCGTTTTGTGCTATTATGTATGCGAGGTTTTTCCTGTTTTTTCCGTCGGCGTCGGCGCCGCGTTTATACATTATTTTTTCAGAGGGGTCGCATGAATTCATTCGAAGACGTATGGAAGCAGGCGCTCGAAAAGCTCGAGGCCATCTCGCCCATACTTTACCAGATCTACTACTCCAAGATATCCAATATCGAATACTCGGACGGGGTCGTCGTTATCAGGACGGATTCCGACTATTTAAAGCAGATAATAGAGCACCAGCTCATCGGCGAGCTGTCGGATACGCTCGCGGAAATAATGGGCTTCGCGCCGCACATAGACGTCGAGCTTTTCGAGCCCGGCGCGCCCGCGCCGGTCCCGCCGGACGACAACATGACCTTCGAGCGCTTCGTCGAGGGTCCGTCGAACACGCTCGCCTACAACGCCGCGAAGCACGTCGCCGAGGCGCCCGGCACGGCGTTCAACCCCCTTTACATCTACGGCCATTCGGGCCTCGGTAAGACCCACCTGCTGCTCGCGATCAAAAACGAGGTCGCGAAGACCAACCCGTTTTTCAACATAATCTACATCTCGGGCGAGAATTTCACGAACGACCTCATAGTCCACATGCGCCACAAGGACATGGCCGCATTTCATGACAAATACCGTTCCGCGGACGTGCTCCTGGTAGACGACATACAGTTCATACAGAACAAGGTCCAGACGCAGGAGGAGTTTTTCCATACCTTCAACGCGCTGACCCAGTCCGGCAGGCAGATAGCCGTCACGTCCGACGTGCCTCCGAATAAACTGCCGACCCTCAACGAAAGGCTGCGCACCCGCTTCGAGGCGGGGATGATAGTCGACATCGGCGCACCCGCGGAGGAGACGAGAATGGCGATCCTCCAGAACCGCTTCGCGGAAAGGGGCCTGAAGGTGCCGGCGTACATCACCGAATACATCGCCCGCAGCATAACCTCCAACATAAGGAAGCTCGAGGGAGCGGTCGTCCAGCTGGACGCGATATGCTCGCTTTCCGGAGGAGAGCCGACCCTCGAGGACGCAAAGAGGATCGTCGGCGGCCTCGCGGAAAACACTCTGCCGCCCGAGATCACGACGGAAAAGGTCCTGTCGACGGTCAGCGAGTTCTACGGAGTCACGCAGGAGGACATCCTGAGCGAAAAAAGGACCGCCAACGTCGCCGAGGCGCGCCAGATCTCCATGTTCGCCATAAGAGAGACGACGCAGCTCGGGCTGCAGTCAATAGGCGCGCTTTTCGGCAAACAGCATTCCACCGTCCACCACTCCATCGAAAAAACCCAGAAAAGGATACAGGAGGACCCGGCCTTCTCGTCGCACGTCAGCATGATAATAAAGGACATCCGCGGCGAGTACTGAACCGGAAAATAATCGAAAAATTGTCGATATGTTCAAACGGTTTTTTATAATTCTTTTCCGGTAAAAATATTTCGACAGCTTTGAACATCCGGCGTTTTTCCGCCGAGTCCGTCATTCCCCGACGCTGATTGGAAAAGATCCGGTTTTCGACAGTTTCGACGCAACTACTAACTACTACTAAAACTGTAATATCTTATTCTCAGCGAAAGAAAGGAAAAGCCTATGATCTTCAGATGCCAGACTTCGGAGATGTCCAAAATCTGCCAGGACGTGCAGAGCGCGGCGTGCTCGCGCACGACGAACCCGTACACGGAATGCCTGCTCGTCCGCTCGACGGGCTCGGGGACGGTCGAGATAGCCGGCTACAACCTCATCACGGGCGTCCGGGCGGAGATAGCCGCCATGATCGACGAGGAGGGAGCCTTCGTCATTCCCGCCAAGAAACTCTGCGACATCCTCACGCGGCTCAACGGCGAGGACGTAAGGATAGAGGTGAATGAAAACTACCTCTGCAGCATCGACTGCGCGAGAAAGCACTTTTCCGTCAACGGGCTCAAGCCCGACGCTTTTCCGCAGATAGACGTCAGGGAGGCTTCCGCGACGGTATCTGTCGGCCAGTCCGTCCTCAGGGAGCTTATCAGAGGGACGGAGTTCTGCGCCTCCTCCGACGAGACGCGCACCGTCCACAGGGGCATAAAATTCACGGTCCGTCCGGGCGAGCTCGAGCTTGCCGCGCTCGACGGCTACCGCCTTGCGGTCAGAAAGGATTTTATAGCCTACAACGGCGACGAGCTGTCTTTCATCCTTCCCGCCAGAAGCGCGAAAAGCCTTCTTCGTCTGCTCAAGGACGACGACGGCGCCGCGGAGCTCAACGTCAGCGGCAGCCAGACGGTCGTGACCGTCGGGGAGTACAGCCTTATCTCCGACCTGCTTCAGGGCACCTTCATGAATTACAGAAAAAGCATGCCTGTTTCCTGCCCGACCTCAGTCAGGGCGGGTACGGGGAGGCTGCTCGAGGCGGTCTCCGGCGCGTCGGTATTCATCGACTCTCCCGACAAGGGGCCGGTCAAATGCGTTTTCGACGGCGACCTGCTCGTCGTTTCGAGCAGCACCGCCGACGGCGGAGCCGAGATAGAGACGGAGGTCTCCACCGTGGGCCCGCCCATCGAGATATGCTTCAACTCGCGCTATATTTCCGAGGCGCTCAACCACTGCGACACCGACGAGGTCATACTGCAGCTCTCAGGCCCGCTTTCGCCGATGCTCATCGTCCCGCCGGAGGGCGACGCCTTTACTTACATGGTCCTTCCGGTAAAGGTCAACTGAACCGTAGCGCGGTATGGAGATAAAGATCACGACGCCGTTCATCAGGCTCGACGCTGCTCTCAAGCTTTCCGGCGCTGTCCTGTCCGGCGGCGAGGCTAAGGAGCTCGTGCAGGCCGGGAAGGTTGCCGTCAACGGCGGGATATGCACTCAGAGGGGCAGAAAGCTCGTCACCGGCGACAGCATAACTGTGGGCTCCTCGCATATCACGGTCGCCTGAGCGGCCGCAGCTGCCATGCACGTCAGAACTCTCAGGACCTATAACTTCCGCAACCTGAAGGACGTCGACGCCGGGTTCTCGCCCGGGGTGAACGTGCTCTACGGCGACAACGCGCAGGGGAAGACCAGCGTCCTTGAAGCGATATGGATGTTCACGGGGCTCAAGAGCTTCAGAACAAAGAATATCGCGGACGCCTACGCCTTTTCCTCCGGTAAAAACGAGTGCCGCTGCGACGTGGAATTCGAAACGGCGGACGGGACGGACAGGGCCGCGATGGTCTCGGAGGATTCGCGCAGGACCTTTTATTTCAACGGGGCGGAATACTCCCCTGCCGAGGCTCTCGGAAGGTTCAACGCGGTGATCTTCACGCCGAACACCTACGACGTGATCAACGGCGCGCCGGAGCGCAGGCGCAATTACCTCGACTCTCTGCTCTGCCAGTACGAGAGCAATTACGGCGCGCAGCTCGCAGTGTATTCCCGCGCGCTGAGGCAGCGAAACGCCGGGCTGAAAAACTGCTCTACGGCAGAGGAGTTCTCGCGTCTTCGCGACGCCTGGGACCCTCACCTGGTCCGCTGCGGGAATATCATCATGGAAGCGCGTGAAAGACTCGTAAAAGAGCTTTCCGAAATGGTGGCGGAGTTTTACGGGGAGCTCGGCGCGGACGAGGTATGTTCCGTCGAATACGAGCCGAAGACGTCCGGAGAGGCGCTCGACGCGGCGCTTGAGAAGAACGCGGAGCGCGATCTTCTGACTAAGACCACCAACGCGGGCCCGCACCGCGACGATATCGACATCAGGCTCAACGGGAGGTCTTTGAAGACCTTCGGCTCCCAGGGGCAGCGCAAGACCTGCGCCCTCGCCCTGAAGCTCGCGGAGGCGGGCGTCGGCGCCGACAGGCGCGGCGAAAGCCCGGTCATCATGCTCGACGATTTCGTCGGAGAGCTCGACGCCGGCAGAAGGAAGTTCGTTATCGGGGCGTGCTCCGCCGGGCAGCTTTTTATCACCTGCTGCGAAAGGATCCCCGAGCTTTCCGGCGCGGCGGAATACGTCGTGGCGGACGGAACAGTGAGCAGGCAGGAGTAATCAGGGTTTAGTGGTAAGATAATAGCTGTTAGCTGATAGCCGATAGCTGATAGCTGATAGCTTTATAAGGAACTCGCTTCGCGAGTTAACTATAATGCGCCGCAGGCCCTCTTGCTATCTGCTATCTGCTATCCGCTGAAAATATCGGAGGAAAAAATGTACTATTCCGCGGGGGACGGCGCTTTGCTGACCGAAGAGACGCTCGGTGTTTTCGACGTCGATATGATAACCGTCCAGAAAAAGTCGAGGGATTTTCTCGCCGCGGCCCAGAAGGAGAACAGGGTCGACCTGTGGACCTCCGCGCTGCCCGTGTCCTGCGTGGTCTACGAAAGGGACGGGGAGCTCAGAGCGGGTCTTACGGGTACCGCGCCGAAGCTTACGGAGCGGGCGAACGGCCCGGCGGCGCGCTGAAGAGCGGCCGCTTTTTCCGAACAGAACTTACGTATCAAAACCGAAAGGCATTATAATATGGATGAAGAATTGATTTCTCAGAAAGGACCCGAAGACGAGGTCGAACAGATGGACACCTCCGTTTCGGAGGCTTACGACGCGTCGAGCATACAGGTGCTCGAGGGGCTCGAGGCCGTCAGGATGCGCCCCGGCATGTACATCGGCTCGACAGGTCCAAGGGGGCTGCACCACCTCGTTTACGAGATCGTCGACAATTCCATCGACGAAGCTCTCGCGGGCTACTGCACGCACATCGAAGTCGACATCAAGCCCGGCGACATCATCTCCGTCAGGGACAACGGGCGCGGCATACCCGTCGACAAGGGCGAGAACGGCATCCCCGCGGTGACGCTGGTGCTCACGGTGCTGCACGCCGGCGGCAAGTTCGGCGGCAGCGGCTACAAGGTCTCGGGCGGTCTCCACGGCGTCGGCTCATCGGTCGTCAACGCTCTTTCCGAGAGCTTCACGGTAGAGGTCAGCCGCGACGGCGGCGTTTTCCGTCAGAGTTTCAGGCGCGGCGACCCGGTCGGGGAGCTCGTCAGGGTGGGCGACTCCGACGAGACGGGGACTTATATCGAGTTTTCCGCCGACCCGGAGATATTTACCGAAACGACCGTGTACGAGTATGAGACGCTCCAGCGCAGGATGCGCGAGCAGGCCTTCCTCAACGCCGGGCTAAGGATAACCCTTACCGATTCCCGCGACCCGGAGAACGTCGTTTCCGAGACCTTCTGCTATGAGGGCGGGCTTTCGAGCTTCGTGACGTATATCAACGAGTCGAGGGGGCTGAACATGCTCTCCGACCGTCCGATGCATTTTTCGACCGTCTCCGGCGACAGAGAGGCGGAGGTCGCGCTGATATACAACGACGGCTACAACGAGAACATCCTATCCTTTGCCAACAACGTCAGGACGGCCGACGGCGGCACGCATGAGACAGGCTTCAAAAACGCCCTGACCCGGGTCTTCAACGACTACGGCAAAAAGTTCAATATATTAAAGGACGGCGACAAAACGCTCAAGGGCGAGGACGTGCGCGAGGGGCTCACGGCGGTCATCTCTGTCAAGCTTACGGACGCGCAGTTCGAGGGGCAGACCAAGGGCAAGCTCGGCAACACCGACATCACGCCCATGGTCGCCAATATGGTCTATGAAAAAATGACCGCCTGCCTTGAGGAGAACCCGTCCGTCGCCAAGGCTATTTTTGACAAGGCACTCGAGGCCGCCCGCGCAAGGGAGGCGGCGAGGAAGGCAAGGGACCTCGCCAGGCGCAAGAGCGCGCTCGAGACGAACTCCCTGCCCGGCAAGCTCGCCGACTGCATCGACAAGAACCCCGAGAACACCGAGCTTTACATCGTCGAGGGCGACTCCGCCGGAGGCTCCGCCAAGCAGGGCAGGGACGGCAACACCCAGGCCATCCTCCCGCTGTGGGGCAAGATGATGAATGTCGAAAAGGCGCGGCTCGACAAGGTCATCGGCAACGACAAGCTGCAGCCCGTCGTGCTCGCCCTCGGCACGGGCATCGGCGAGGATTTCGACATAAGCAAGCTCAGATACCACAAGATAGTCATCATGGCGGATGCCGACGTCGACGGCCAGCATATCAGGACGCTGCTGCTGACCTTCTTCTTCCGCTACATGAGGCCGCTTATCGACAACGGCTTCGTCTACATCGCGCAGCCGCCGCTGTTCAAGATCTCGAAGGGCAAAAAGGTCTGGTACGCCTACACCGACGACGACCGCGAGAAGATTCTTTCGGAGATCGGCACCGACGGCATATCCACCCAGCGGTACAAGGGTCTCGGCGAGATGGACCCCGAACAGCTCTGGGAAACGACGATGGACCCCGCAGCGCGCATCATGCTCAGAGTCACCATGGAGGACGCGGAGGAGGCCGACGAGGTGTTCTCCATCCTGATGGGCGACGACGTCGCCCCGAGGCGCGAGTTCATAGAAAAGAACGCGAGGTTCGTGGAGAATCTGGACGT
>JAILDS010000111.1 GCA_024689165.1 Clostridia bacterium | reverse complement strand
TGATACGATGTTTGCCAGCCATGTGCCGCAGGCAACATCATCCGCCCGACAGGGCAACCATCATTCAGCCAAACAAAAAAACGCCTTCCGGCGTTTTTTTGTTTGGCGGAGATGGAGAGATTCGAACTCTCGAGACGGGTTGGCGTCTACACGATTTCCAGTCGTGCGCCCTCGACCAAGCTAGGCGACATCTCCGAAACGAGTGCATTATACAATGTAAAAAACCTTTTTGCAAGTACTTTTTTCGTCTTTTTCGTTCACAGTCAATTAATAATTAACGTAAAATTTTTTTACAAACAGTCTATTCTGCCGATATATTTTCAGACTATAATCAAAATATTATTATACGGGGAGTATTTGATCATGAAGACTGTTTTTATCACCGGCGCGTCGGGCACTATGGGGCACGCGACGTTTCTTGAATTCCGCAAGCACAGGGACAAGTTCAGCGTCGTGCTCCTGCTCCGCGACAGTATGAAGAACAGAAAGCTCTTTGCCGACTATATCAACGACCCGCTCGTAAGGATCGTCTGGGGCGATCTGACGAATTATGCGGACGTCTACAAATGCGTGACCGGCTCCGATTACGTCCTGCATATCGGCGGAATGGTGTCGCCCGCCGCTGACTATTACCCCAAGAAAACGATCGCGACCAACACCGCCGCCGCCGATAACATCGTTTCCGCCGTAAAAGCGCAGGATGACCCGGACGCGATAAAGGTCGTCTACATCGGCACCGTCGCCGAGACCGGCGACCGCAACCCGCCCATACACTGGGGCAGAACGGGAGACCCGATCAAGATCAGCATTTACGACCATTACGCCATAAGCAAGGTCAAGGCCGAACGTATCTTTGCCGAGAGCGGGCTCAGATATTGGGCTTCGCTTCGTCAGAGCGGCATTCTGTACCCCGAGATACTCAAGAACTTCGACCCCATAATGTTCCACGTCCCGATCAACGGAGTTCTGGAATGGGCTACCGTTGAGGACAGCGCGAGGCTCATGGTCAACTGTTGCTGCGACTGGGTGCCCGAGGAATTCTGGAGAGGCTTTTACAACATCGGTTCGGGCCGTGAATACAGGCTGACGAACTACGAATTCGAGGAGCTTCTTCTCGGCACGCTCGGCATGAAGGACCCGAAAAAGCTCTTCCGCGCCGACTGGTTCATCCTGAGGAATTTCCACGGCCAGTGGTACTCCGATTCGGACAAGCTTGAGGATATGCTCCACTTCAGGCTGAACACTCCCGTCAAGGATTACTTCAGGCATCTCGGCAACCTCGTGCCTCAGTACTACAAACTGGCTGTGCTCGCCCCCCTGCGCACCCTTCGCGAGACCGTCATGAAGAACCTCGCGAACACGCACGAATACGGCACGATGAACTGGATCTCGACCGGCAACCGCGACAGGATCTCCGCCTACTACGGCACAAGGGAAAACTGGCAGAACATCGGCAACTGGAAAAAGTCGCCGCCCGTCAGGCCCTCCGAAGAGCAGAAGCTTCTCGACCACGGCTATGACGAGAGCAAGCCGGACAGCGAGCTCGACCTTGAGGACATGAAAAAAGCCGCCGCGTTCAGAGGCGGTGAATGCGTCAGCAAGAGCATGGTCAAGGGCGATTTGTTTACTCCGCTGAAATGGCGCAGCGCGAGGGGCAACGAGTTCGAAATGACCCCGAACCTCGTTCTCAAGGGAGGCCATTGGTGCCCCGAAGAGCTTCCCTGGCCCTGGGATTACGACACCGAAGCGCGGATTAACCCGTTTTTCGCGCAGGTCTGGTACCCGCTCCACGACAAGGACGAAAACAACGTCTACGGAGAAGAGATATTCGCCTCATACCCGGAATACAAGGATCAGTGACCGCATCTTAAAAAACGCAAATCGGTCACATGCCGGAAAACTCCGCAAAAAACCGCGCGAACGGTCATACTATCATACATATCCGCGGACGGTATCTCCGTCCGCGGGATTTTTCTCTTGATTTTTTTGTACCGGCGAATTAATATATACGCGTCCGTCCGACGACCGGGTGTAGCCCAGGGGTAGGGCGCCTGCCTTGGGAGCAGGAAGCCGCGCGTTCGAATCGCGCCACTCGGACCAACAAAGCCTCTGAAATCAGTGTTTTCAGAGGCTTTTTTGTTTTCTGGGAGATATTGAACAGTCTTATTCTATCCGCAACATGTATCAGACCGGCTGTTCATCGTTGGTCTTACAGTCATGAGTCTTTGCCGGTGCCTCCCGGACCGGACATGTCCGTCCGCGCACGCCGTTTTCTGCGTTTCGTCGCTGTTATCGCCGCTGCGATCCCGACGGCTGCAGCCGCGCAGACGCATACTGATATCGCGATAGGCGCAACGTTTGACTTCTTCCGGGCGTCGGAGGGTTCCGTCGGCGCGTCCGTAACAGATGTCTCAGGCTCGACGCTCTGAGGGACGGTACTATCGTCCGGATCGCTTTCATGCCGACCGTCTGCGGCGGCGATTATCATATCGGGCAGATCTCCGCAACCCTCCGGTGACAGTCTTTCGAGCTGAGATACGAAAGCGTCGTAGCCGTCCGCCTTGTAGAACTGCTCGTAAGCGGGATTGACGAAAAACGTGTCTTCCTCCCCGTCGAGCTGCCTCAGCAGGTTTTCGCGGATGGAGCGCAGCTCGTACAGCACGTTGAGTTTGTCGTCCGGCTTCGGGTCCAGCAGCCGTTCCACGGCGTCGGGGGAGCTCAGAGGAGTCGACCTGTCCCGCGGAATATAAGGCTCTAGAGCATCCACGATCTCGCTAAATAGCCGTTCGACGGAACTCTCGCTCAGAAAACCCTCGCATATCTCGCGGATATAGCCGTGGTATTTTTCTTTGTATTCCGGGTTGCTCATGAACAGGTCGAACAGAGACCTCGTTTTTTCTTTGAACAGGCCCGTGTAGTCGTAGTGGTCGATACCGTATCCGGAGTTTCCGCCGCAGAAGGCGTCGGAAAGATCCCACGGGATGAGGTCGAACACGCCGTCGTTGTCAAAGAGTATGAAGTTGTGTCGCTCGTCGAGGATGGAGGCTGCGCCGCCGACGGAGGAGACGCAGGCGAAATACCTGAGCCATTCGTCTACGTTGACGTATTCCTCGTAGCCGCTCCCGCTTTCAAGAGCGTCGATGAGTTTTTCGAGGTTACCCGCGTCTTCTCCGCTTTTTACGAAGACGTACTCGAACCAGTCGGAGTAATAGACCTCGCCCTCCTTTGATTTGTTCGTCGACTTATACAGGCAGCCCTTTTTCTCACCGTAGTTTTTGCGCACAAAAGTCCCGTTGGTGTCCTCCACCGCGAGATACAGCCCGAAGTCGACTCCGTTGAAGCTGATGAAGCTCAGCTCGTGGTCGGGGACTGGGATGTCCATGCTCGCGAACAGATCGAGCGCGAGGAATTCGGCGATTATCCTGTAAAGCAGGAAGCAGTTGATGAATTTGACGTCCTTGTTGGCAATTACGGAGTCGAAGTCTTTTTTGTCCGAAAAAACGAGCTCAAACGGAATCCTCTTCGACGATAGTTTTCTGCCAATGGTTTTTGAAGAGTTGCCGCGGATATTTATCGTCGCCGCGCGCTCGGCGGCGCCGTTCACTTCGGCAGACACCTTGTGCTTGACCTTCGTGTCCTCGGTGATGAGCCCCAAATAATCCTCTGCGGAGATACTTATATCGACCTCGGCGACGGTCACGCCGTCGGGGCGGGCGTTGACTACGGTCGGCAACGCGAGCTGAACGCTAAACGCCGCAACGCAGACA
>JAILDS010000088.1 GCA_024689165.1 Clostridia bacterium | reverse complement strand
GGCGACGCCTTTTCAGCTCTGTTTTTCGACAACAGCGGAAAGTCCGACCTTTTTATGGACTTTTTCAATTCGCTGCGCAGCGCGTCTGCGGACAATGTGTATACCGAGCGCAACAATATTTACCCTCCGCTTGGTCTTCTTATATACAAAGTGCTCGGTCTTTTTATTCCGGTCGAGCTGCTCACAGGCAGAAGGGTCCTGCTCAGACTGAATACTGACGCGATCATGCTTTATTTTCTGTTCGCGTTCGTCTGTCTGATACTCTTTTACGGGATATTTTCCTCATACATAGACTCTCTGCGTCTTGACGGGAAAACGTCCCGTGAAGGAAAGCTGCTCACTGCGTTCATGCTCCTGAGCTACCCGTCGATCTACTGCATCGAACGCGGCAACAATTTCCTTCTGAGCTTTGTCTGCGCCGCTTTTTTCGTGTTTTTTTACAGGAGCGGGAACAAAGTCGTCAGGGAACTCGCTCTGATCAGCCTCGCCGTCTCCGCCGGGATAAAGCTTTACCCCGCACTTTTCGGATTGTTGCTGCTGTTCGATAAGCAGTACAAAGCCGCCGTACGGGCCGTTGTTTACGGCATAGTCACAGTCGCCGTTCCCGCGATATTCTTTATTACCCCCGCTTCGTCCGCCCCCTTGGCCGTCACCGCTTTCGCCGCATCGGGCGCGGACTCCGAAAGCACCGGTGTTCTTGCTTATTTGTTTGAGCACCTGAAAAGTTTTTTCCTTTACGGAAAAATGAAGCTGAACTTTTCTTCCGTCAGCTCGGAAAACTTCGTTTATCTTATCGATCCGTTCGATCCGTCGGCATGGAAAGCAGCAAAAGTCGTGTTTTTCGCGACCGAAGCTGTCGCAGCCGCTTTATTGTTTTTCACAAAAAAACGCTGGCAAAGGCTGTTTTTGATCTGCTATCTTATTTTGAATACGCAGTCGGCGTCAAGCTCCTACTCTCTGATGCTTCTGACGATACCGTTCTTCGCCATGCTCTTCGAAGGGAAAGAGAGGGGCGTTCTTGGAAAATTATTTAAGATCGGATTCTCTCTGCTGCTGATCCCCCTGCCGACGTTATGGATATTCTGGCAGGAAGAGTTATACGTCCTGTCGATCCTCTGGCTCGGAGAGTACAATCCGAGATTCAACCAGATCATCGCAGTATTCGTTTTTCAGGCAATGTTCATCGAACTCGCGGTATGCCTTACTGCCGGCGCGGTAAAGTCTGCCCGTCGGAAAAAACGCCCCGCCGCGGCATAATGATCGGATAACGTCCATAAGTCTTTTATTACCGCACTCCCGCGCGAAGCGGAGGGCGGTAATTCTGTTCTCAGGCAATGCCGCTATGGACAAGCCTGTCCCGGCATCAGCGATCGAAGAAAACTCACGATAAACACATGACCGCTTTCCGTCAGAGCGGTTTTCTCAGAAAGTCGCCCGCTTCGGCGGGGGCGTCCGTCTCAAAGGTCAGCCTTTGGTTCGGCAGGCGCGCGTCGGTAACTACCGTCCCGTTTTCATCGGACATCTCCGGGACCGTGAGGACCGCGCCGAGGTGCTCCGGCGACAGCAGTTCAAGCTCGTCGCCCTTCCCGAAGCGGTTTTTCACTTCGACCGTGACCCTGTCGCCGTCTCTGGCGACCACCTGGGCGGCGACAGTGGCTCCGGCGGAGTACTCCCCGGAATTCGTCGGGTGAAAACGCTCCGTTCCGTGGTAGAACCCGTGTGAAAAAGGCCTGTGGCTCGCCTTGGCGACCTCTTCAAGGCAGCGGTCGATCCCGGCGGTACCGTCCATGGCGCGGCGGTAGGCGTTGACGACCGTGGCGACGTAGTATTCGCTTTTCATCCTGCCCTCGATCTTGAAGCTCGCGGCGCCCGCGTTCTCCAGCTCCGGGAGCATGTCTATGCAGCACATATCGTGTGAGGACAGCAGCATCGAGTATCCGTTTTCCTCTTCTATCGGGAAGTACGTCCCGCCGCGCTTCTTTTCGCACAGCGCGTATTCCCAGCGGCAGGGCTGCGAGCACTCTCCCCTGTTCGCGCTGCGGTCGTTCAGGTAAGAGCTGATCAGGCAGCGGCCCGAATAAGCCATGCACATCGCCCCGTGGACGAAGACCTCGATCTCTGCGTCGGGCGATACCGCTTCGCACAGACGCGAAAGCTCCGGCACGGTCAGCTCCCGCGCCGGGACTATCCTTTTGCAGCCCATGCCTATATATACCCTCGCCGCCGCCGCGTTCGAGCAGTTCGCCTGGGTGCTGACGTGGACGTCCAGCGACGGATGCTTTTCGCGCAGGACGGATATCGCGCCGAGGTCGGACACGATGACCGCGTCCGCGAACTCCTCGAGCTCGCAGGCGTAACGGTCGAGCATGGCGAGCTCCCTGTCATAGGTCATGCAGTTGACCGTGACGTAGAGCTTCTTGCCCAAAGAGTGCAGCAGCTGCGCGCCCTCGCGAAGCTCCTGAAGGGTAAAGGCGGCCGAGGAAGCTCTCATCTGCAGGATCTCGCCGCCGCAATATACAGCGTCCGCGCCGAAACGCGCGGCGGCTCTCAAAGCCGCAGGCGAGCCCGCCGGAGCCAGCAGCTCGGGCTTTTTGCGGGTCTGTGCGCCGGACGCTGCGGGTGAAAAGCTCATATCAGCGTATCTTCCCTTTTATAAATTCGATGTATCTGTTCCAGTCGGCGCGGCTGAGGAAGTGCGAGCCTTCCCTCAGATGATAATGCAGACAGCCGAGGTCGAAGCTTGAACCGACCTTCGGCGACACGGTCTTGCCGACAAAGCCCCTTTTGCCGAGCAGCTCCCACGCG
>JAILDS010000051.1 GCA_024689165.1 Clostridia bacterium | reverse complement strand
CGTTTATCTTGGCGGCGAGGTTGTTGAGGAGCTCCGCCTTGCAGACCAGGTTGGTAACTCCGTCGATGAGCGTCGCGATATCCGACGCGGAAACGCCTGCGATCTCCGGATTCGCCATCTTCAGCACGCCGTCGATGAGCTCGGGCAGGTTGGCGGTCATGAAGTTCGCCTTTTCATGTGTCCAGAAGTCGTTGTAGAGCGAGGCGGCGTTCGAAGACGGCACCCCGCCGTCTCTCCACGCGATGCCCGAGGGTTCGGCGTAGTTCTGCGGGATGATCAGCTCGCACAGCGCACAGATCACGCCGTCGGGGTCGGCGGTCACGCGGTCGATTATGGTATACACGAGCTCCGGCAGGTCCGCCGAGCCCACCTTAGAGAGGATGTTCGACAGAAGCGTTCTGTCCCGCAGGGCGTTGAGAACGTAGCGCAGCAGGAAGACCAGCACGTCGGCGCGGTTCGCCTCTATCCTGGCGGCCTTGCCCTCGACGCCGCCGGTGTACGTCCACGCCGATCTGACGGTGTCGTGCCACACGACGGTCCCGAGCGTGGCGAGCGTCGCGCCGTCTATATCCGGCAGGGAAAAGCCGAGCGTTTCGTCGAGCATGCCCAGAAGGCCGTTGACAGAGGACAGGTCCACGCCCAGCGAATCGAGGTCTACCATCTCGCCGACGTCGATATGTATCGGCCCGTCGGAGGTATAGGCCTTACCGGCAGTGTCGTTGACGACGTCCATTCCGACGGCGGAAACGGTATAGACCGCGTCCGCGTAATAGTCTATATCCGTCACCAGCATCGACAGAAGGGGCTTGATGAGCCCGGCCTCTATCGCGTAGGCGATATTCGGCAAGGCCGAAAGGATGAAGCTGACAGGCTTGTCAAGAGCCGTCGCCAGCAACGTGTCGATCGGCGCGAAAAGACCCCTTTCAAGGACCTCCCTGACCGTCGTGAAGGTGTTCCCGTCGGGGGCGGCAAGGCCCAGAGCCTCAAAGATCGGGGCAAGGGTGTTGTTGTAGCCCGGGTTGGCGGTCGCGGTAAGAACTAGCTCTATCGAGGTGATGTTGAGCGTCAGCTTTATCTTATTGCCGAGGACGCCCGCAGTCCCCGCGCCTGTGCCGATATGCCCGCGGTTTTCGCACGCGGTGTTGCACAGCAGAGCCATGAGCAGCGGTTTTACGCCTATCATGGCGGCGTCGAAGGCGTTGAGGAAGCTTTCGCGGTCGTGCGCGCCCCATTCGATAGCGAGGTTGCCTTCCTCGTCGCGGATGGAAGCGTCGTCCCACGGGGAGGTCATGACCTCTGTTTCCTTGTTGTAGACGGATTTCGTCGTCGCCGTCCTCAGCTTGGCTGCGGCGGCCTCGTACCCTGCGGGCAGATGGTCGGCGAGCTTGGTCGGGAACAGGTAGAACTGTATCGCTTCCATCGCGTCCTCAAGCTCGCTGTACGTCAGCGTGGCGGTAACGGATGCTTTTTTGACGATGGAGATGTTGACGTCCACCTCGGTGGTGAACTCCGGGTCGAGCCCCGCCCAAACCTTGGCGAACTCCTTCTCGACGAGCGGATAGAGATAACCCACCGCGAAGTTTATGATGTCGTCGTTGTAGATCTTGTCAAGCAGCGTCGGGACGTATTCGGCGACCTTGAGGTCGAGTATGTCCGAAAGCTCGACGGAATTGACCGCGAAGTCGAGGATGTCCACTATCGAGTCGAGCTTCGCGTCGTCCGCGACGTAGTCAAGGTTCCTGACAAGGTCGGCCGCGGAAACTCCCCTGACAAGGTCGGGGATCGCAGTAGTCTGATAAACGGAGATGTCCGGAAGTATCTTGACTTCGCTTTCCCCGCCGCCGTCGTCGGGCGGCGACGTCGTCCCGCCGTCGTCGGACCCGCCCCCGCAGGAGCAGGCGGTGATCAGCATTACCAATACGAGCAGTATGCCTATGACGCGTTTCATGGTCAGATTCCCCCGAGATATGTCGTCGAGCGGCCGGGCGCGCCTTGTCCGACCCGACCCGGTTCTTACGTTAATAGTCAATATAAGAAAACCTTTGTATAGTTATAGCATTTCACGGAGCAAAAGTCAATCCGTCCGCGCCGCGGAGCGGGCCCTCGCGGCAAGCTTGTCCCTCGTCGCCTCCGCCTGGTCGTGGCGCGTCAGGTCGAACAGGAGTATGAACCTTTCGAGCCCGGTAAGGTCGACGACCTCGGCGGCCTTTTCCTCATCCGAGAACGTGACGAGCATCTCCTCCGGGAAGCCTGCGAGCAGCAGTCGGAGCTTCAGGTCGTCCGCTCTCTTCCCGCCGAGGTAGATCCGTTTCACGTCGGCGTTTCTGAGCAGCTCGAAGTCCAGCTCGTAATACCAGCTGACGTTTTCGATCCCGTCCCGTGCGGTATACAGGTCGTCCACGGTGAACAGCAGCCCCATGGCGCCGCTCTCCTTACCGATAATAGAGCACAGGCGCGACCCGGCGACGGGGTTCTCTCCCTTGAACATGTAGGATTCTATCTTCACGCCGCCGGCTTCGACGGAGTCGTATCGGGTCGTCGTGACCTGAACCTTTGAAAAAACTTCACGGATCGCGTCGGGGGTATACCCCATCTCGAGCAGCAGCGCGGCCGTCGCCGTCTCGTTGTATATGTTGGTGATCTTCGGGTTGATGAGTGGCAGCTCGATCAGCGTACGCTCCCCGCCGTCCTCTGCGGCGGCAGGGCGCCCTTTTACCTCCAGCGTCAGCGTGTTTTTTTCGGTGTCGACCGCTACGGTCCGGTAATCCGGCTCGGGCGAGTTCAGCCCGCATTTCGGGCAGCGCGCCCTGCCGATATGGTGGTAGCGCCTGAACTCATATTCCATCCGCGCTCCGCATACAGGGCAGCGGCGGGCGTCGTTGATTATGTTTTCCTCGGCGCTTTCCCCGGGCAGAGGCGCGACGGAATAATACACTCTCGGGTTGTCCGGCGCGAGCGAGCTGCTTATAAGGTCGTCGGCGTTGAGAACGAGCGTCGTCTCCTTCGGCAGCTTGCTCTCTATTATCATTTTGATGAAATCCGGGTTCGCGTTGCGCTTTATCGAGTCGCGGAACAGGTTGGTCACCACAAGGTACTGCGGCGTCATGTAAGGGTAGATGTGCGGGGACGAACGCTCGTCGACCTCGAACACGGCCGTGTCGTAGCTGCATTTGTTGAAGGCGTTCGTCCCGGCTATCAGCGCGGAGGCGACCCCGGCACGGGTATTCGAGCCGAAGGAGTTGTCCAGCAGCCGGGTGCCCAGGGCGCGAAGCGAGTCCTCTATCAGGTTGCAGGTGGTCGTCTTGCCGTTGGTGCCGGTCACGCAGATTATCCGTCCGGGCTTGTCGATCCTGCCGATGAACTCTTTGCAGAACCAAACGGCGCGCCAGCCCGGAGCCTGCGACCCGCGCCTCCCGAGCGCCCTCAGAGCGTCCCGCTCAAGTTTTCCCGCGGCGAACCCCGCCGCAAACGACAGCTTGCTCATACCTCAATCCCCAATCACAAAAAAGCGTATCATGCCGGAAGGCGCGGTCTCGGCGAGCAAGGCGAGCTTCCCGTCGGGCAGCACGGTAAGGCACGAATAGGCGAAAAAGTCCGCCGGGCAGTCCCGGAGACCGGGCGTCCGGG
>JAILDS010000047.1 GCA_024689165.1 Clostridia bacterium | reverse complement strand
TGTTCACCTTCAGCATGGGCGTCGGCATAGGCATCATCTCCGCCCGGCTCCTCGGCTCGGGGAAACACGAGAAAGCGGTCGATACCGTCCGCAAGCTCATAGCCTTTTCGCTTTCGATAGGCGTCGCGTTCTCGGCGCTGCTGTTCTTTTTCGGCGGACAAATAACAAGGCTGTACAACACGGATCCGGAGTCGAAGACGCTCGCGGTCTATTTTATAAGGGTATTCGCCCTGACCCTTCCGCTGGCGACGATGGCGAGCGCCGAATACTTCACCCTCCGCAGCGGAGGCAAGACCTTCATAACCTTCCTGTTCGACAGCGGGACGCTCTGGTGCGTCACCGTCCCGCTCGCCTTCATCCTGTTCTATGCGTTCAGGCTTGAGATACACATATTGTTCCCGATCGTCCAGTGCGCCGAGCTCGTGAAGGTCGTCGTCGGCTATATAATGCTCAAAAGCAGGGTATGGGTGAGAACGATAGTGTGATCACGAAAAGAACGGTATTCTTTCCTGCCGCAGCAGTTCCCGTGTTTCAGGCGGGAGCTGTTTTTTTGCGTATTTTTCAGCCCGTTCGGGCCTGTATCCGGATACGGCGAACGCGGCGGCGACCACGTTATTCGCGCCGAAGATCTTCAGCGTGGCCGCGCACTCGTCGAGCGTCGCGCCGGTAGTGACGATGTCGTCGACAAGCAGTACCGTACGGTCTTCGACCGAAACCCCGCCGAGCAGGTCTATCGTACCGCGGACGTTGCCCGTTCGTGAAACGGGGTCGAGCTGCTTCTGCGGGACGTCGTCCGAAAACTTGCGCAGAAGCGGCTCGTAAGGCAGGTTAAGCTTTCCGGCGAGCTCGGCGGCTATGAGCGCGGTCTGGTCGAAGCCCCTGCTTTTGAGCCGGGCGGGCGTCGTCGGAACGCTCGTTATGACGTCGATCTTCGACGCGTCCAGCTCAAAGCCGATATACTGCGACATTATGTCGGCGATGCCTTTGTAAAGCTGTTTTTCGCCGCCGGACTTATACCTGATGACACAGCGGCGCACGTCGCCGTCGTAAACGTACGGCGAAAGAAGAAGATCGTAATAGTGCGCGCGCGTGCAGCTGCAGTCATACCGTGGCAGGGCGCAGTAGGGGCATTTTACCGTTTTTGTCCGCAGGGCGTGTTTTTCGCGGCATTCCTCACAAACAAACTCGCGGGGGCGTATGACGCCCCCGCAGAAACAACACCTTTCGGGAAAAAAGGCGGAAAGGAACGAAAACTCCAAAACGCGGCTCAGTTATTGAAAAGATCTCTGAACAACTCGGCGTCGAATACGCCGCGCCAGCCGTCCCAGAGGTTCCAGAAATTGATCTCGCGATCGTCGGCGACCGGCGTTTCGTGCGCGTCCTCAGTCCCGCTCGCGGGGAAGGACGTGATCTCGCCTACGCAGAAGCGGAGGATGAGCCTCGCGTCGTAAGCGGTGACCTCGCCGTCTCCGTCAACGTCGGAGGCGACTTCGGGGTCGAAGCACGTGGTCGGATAGGTGTCGATGATACGTTTGTAGTCGTCGATCTTGAGCGCCAGGCGCAGAGCGAGCCTCGCGTCCTCGGCGGTAATGCCCTCAACGCCGTTCACGTCCCCGATCTCAAGCCTTGCCTCTTTCATGGCGAAGACGTTCAGGCCGAGGGCGGAGATCAAAAGGATCGAGAGAATTGCGGCAATTATTTTTTTCATAGGAAACACTCCCATCTGAATTCTCAGGAATATACTATTACAACCACGCCGAAAAATCAACAATTGAAAGGAAAATTAGAAACTTTTTTATATTTGACCCGCTGAGCCGGGCTGTTGCCGAACGGCGGAAGCCCGGAAAAACCCATGGGAAAGCTCACGCCTGATATTCTTCCGGACGGAGCTTTTTGCTCAGCGTGCGGAGAACGCCGTTTATAAAACGCGCGTCTTCCTGAGCTGCGTAGGTCTTGCACAGCTCGACAGCTTCGTTTATGGATACGGAGGTCGGGACGTCGGGACGGTATTTGAGCTCCGCGCATGAGATCCGAAGCACGGTCAGCGCCGCCCGGGAAAGCCTTCCGAGCCGCCAGCCTTTCAGACAGGGTGCGATCTCGTCGTCGAGCTCGGGAAGTTTCTCCGATACCAGGCCGATCAGCGCGCGCGAAAAATCGTCGAGCAGGGCAGGTGACGGAACGGTCCCGGCGTCCGCTTCGGAGGGCTCTTCCTTCCTCGGGTCGTCTGTCAGAAGACCGCTTTCGAGCATAATGGAGGACAGCGTCTCAAGCTCCTGCTCGGGTGAAAAGTTCCACGCGAACAGGACGTAGAACGCGGCTGTCCTCTCGCGCCGCCGGACGGTCTTCAAATCGATTCTTTTCTCTTTCTCCATATCCGAAACCGAAAAGGCAGCGGGCGGCAGGCATGTGTAATGTGGCTGCCGCCGCATTAAAACCGTTATGCGCTGCTGTCTGCTGCCATGGATCTTGTGTCTTGCGTCGTGATACCGGCGTTCAGACGGCGGAGCCGGCGATAAGGTCAGTCTTCTTCCTCGGCGTTCTTCTTCGCTTCCTCGATGACTTTGGCGGCTACGTTCTCGGGGGCCTGCTCATAGCGGGCGAACTCGAGGGTGAACCAGCCTCTGCCGGCGGTGACGGAACGAAGGACGGTCGGGAAGTCGCCCATCTCAGCCATGGGTACCTCTGCCTCGAGCAGCTGCATCTTCGGCTCGTCGGCGGGACCCATGCCGAGCACTCTGCCGCGCCTCTTGGTGATGTCGCCCATGATGTCGCCGAGGTTGTCGTCGGGCATATACGCCTTGAGCGTGCCGACGGGCTCGAGGATGACGGGGGACGCCTGCGGGATGCCGTTCTTGAAGGCAAGGTTCGCGGCGGTCTTGAACGCCATTTCGGAGGAGTCGACCGGATGGTAGGAGCCGTCGTAGAGCGTGGCTTTTACGCCGACGACCGGGTAGCCCGCGAGAACGCCCTTCTTGACGGATTCGCGGAGGCCCTTTTCAACGGCGGGGAAGAAGTTCTTCGGGACGGAACCGCCGAAGACCTCCTCGGCAAAGACGAGGTCGTCGCTATCGCAGGGCTCGAAGCGGATCCAGACGTCGCCGAACTGGCCGTGGCCGCCGGACTGTTTCTTGTGGCGTCCCTGGACTTCGACCTTCTTGCGGATGGTCTCGCGGTAGGCGACCTTCGGAACGCTGAGGGTGACCTCGACGCCGAATTTGGTCTTGAGCTTGGAGACTATCACGTCGATGTGCTGCTCGCCGAGGCCGGACACGACCTGCTCCTTCGTCTCTTCATTCATGCCGAAGGTGATGGCGGGGTCTTCCTCCATGAGGCGGCGAAGGCCGTTGGCGACCTTCTCCTCCTCGCCCTTCTTCGCGGCGCGGACGGCCATCGAAAGCGAGGTCAGCGGGTAATCGACGCCCGCGAGGGTAAGAGGCTGCTTTTCGGAGCAGATGGTGTCGCCGGTCGAAATGCCGGACAGCTTGGTGATAACGCCGATGTCGCCGGCAGTGATCTTGGCGGCGTCTTCCTGCTTGCCGCCCCTTGCGGTGACGAGCTTGCCCATGCGCTCGGAGGAACCGGTGCGGGGGTTGTAAGCGGGCGTGTCGGGCGTGATCTCGCCGGACACTACCTTGAAGAAGGACATCTTGCCGACGAACGGGTCGGCGACGGTCTTGAAGCAGACGGCTGCAAGCGGGCCGGCGGGGTCGGTGGCGAGCTCAACATCGGCGCCGGAGGCGTCCTTCGCGGTCTCCGTGACGGACGAGGCGGCGGGAACGACGTTGACGATGGCGTTGAGAAGAAGGTCCACGCCCTCGTTGGCCGTGCCGGAGCAGGCGTAAACGGGGGTGATGTCGCCGGCGGCGACGCCGATGGAAAGGCCCTTGACGATCTGGTCGTGGTCAAGCTCGCCCGCGTCGAAATAAGCTTCCATGAGCTCCTCGTCGGCGCTGGCGACAGCCTCCATGAACTCGTCCTTGAGAGAGTCTATGCGGTCGTCGGACGGCACGGGGACCTCGGTGGCCTTGCCGTTGGCGTACTTGTAAGCCTTGTTCTCGGTGAAATAGACGTAGCAGTCGACCTTGTTGCCGACGATATGGGGGACGACGACCGGGCAAACGCCGACGTATTCGTCCGAAAGAGCGGCGACGGTTTTGAAGAAATCGGCGTTTTCAGCGTCGCAGCGGGTGATCGCGAAAAGCTTCGGAAGCTTTCTGGCATTGGCGGCCTTGACGGCCTTTTCTGCGCCGACGTCGACCGAGTCGGAACCGGCAGCCATGACGACCATGACCGCGTCGGCGGCTCTGACGCCCTCGCATACGCCGGAGGCAAAGTCGAACAGACCGGGCGTGTCGAGCAGGTTGATCTTAGTGTCCTTCCACTCGAGTGGGCATACCGCGGTGGAAACCGACGTCTTGCGGCGCTTTTCCTCCGCGTCATAGTCTGAGACGGTGTTGCCGTCGGCGACCGCTCCGAGCCTGTCGGATGCGCCGGCTGTGTAAAGCATCGCCTCTGTAAGCGACGTCTTGCCCCTCGAGCCGTGACCGGCTATGGCGACGTTGCGGATCTTGTCTGCGCTGTAAAGCTTCAAAACTGTGTCCTCCTCGAATTTAAGTGGTCTGTCGGGGGGGCGCATGACCCCCTTGTCGGAAAAAACCCAAATTTGATTTTAACATACCCGCGATAATAATTCAATACCTTGTTTTATATTCTTTTGAGCGGGAAAATAAAAAAAACGGCGCCGCAGCGCCGATAAATCATCGTTTTCTCAGAACCCGAAGAGCTCTGTTTTTCCCAGATCCCACAGCAGAGTCGAAAGGGTGTATTTGTACCGCAGGTCGCAGATAAGCGGCAGGATACGCCTGCAGTCTTCCGTCGGCACGCCGATCTCCTCCGGCTCCGTCGGGCAGCCCGCGTCGGCGAGGAAGCCCGCTATTGTCTCCGAGGACGGCAGAGACCGTATGATCCCGGCAAGCTCGGCCCAATGAGCCTTGATCCTTTCAAAACGGAGCTTATGCTCGCCCGGGTCGTAGCGGCGGTTCGACACGTCGCTTTCGATCATCGCTTCCGCAGCCGGGCCGTAGACCTCGCGCAATTCGGCTTTTCGCCGCTCGAAATCGAACGGGGCTGTTACGTCGTCGCTTCCGGGGCCTTCGTCGCCGAGCTCACGGAGCAGTTTTTCATAGGTCCTTACCGTCAGGACCGTCCCGATACCGCACTGGATGCCGTGCAGGTCGCAGGGCGCGCCGAAGGCAAGGGAGCGCATGTCCCAGCTGTGTGAAAAATAGTGCTCCGTACCGGACGCGGCGCGGCTCGACTGCGCGTAATCGGCTGCTATCCCGCTGAGGATCAGTCCTTCGAAAATGCTCCTGACCGCGGCTTCGTCACCGGTTTTCAGGCCTTTTCGGTTTTCGGTGCACAGGGCGACGGCCGAATCGACAAGAGAGCAGATGAACGGGCAGCAGTACTCCTCATTAATGATCTCGCTCATCTTCCATTCGGCTATGCTGACGTATTTTGCCGCCATGTCGCCGTAGCCGGACGCGGCAAGCCTCGGCGGCGCGGCGCAGAGCACGTCGAGGTCGCCGATGACGACCCCGGGGCAGACCGAGTCGATGGTGACCTTGAGGTCGTCCCTGATCATGGAGGAGGTGCCCGACGCGAAACCGTCCATGGAGCACGACGTGGCGACGATAAAGTACGGCAGTCCACCTCTCGACGCTATTATCTTGCAGGTGTCGTTGATCACGCCGCCGCCCACGCCGACAACGGCGTTCACGCCCTTCGGCATATGCATCAGAACGGAGCCCAGCAGCCGCTCGTCGGGCTCGGGCTTTTCTTCGGGAATGACGTAGGTCGTGTATTTTATCCCTGCGCCGGAAAGAGCCGCTTCGACCTTTCCGCCCGCCGCCTTATAGGTGTTCTTGTCGCAGACGACGAAAGCGAAAAGCGGCCCTGCGCAGGCTTTTTTCAGCTCGGCGGGCAGTTCTTCGACGGCGCCGCGGCGTATTACCGCCTTTTTAAGACTTGTGGAGTGCCTTCTTCCGCATTCGCACAAAAAGCCGTCGTTTTCAAGAAGAGTCGCGATATCCATAGTTAAGGCCCTCCGAAAAAGCCGCCGCATCGGACAGGTGCGGCGGCTTTGGATACGTTCCTGCTCAGAAGTGCTCTCTGAGCCACTTCATCGAACGGGCGATGTCTGACAGACCGTCCGGCACGGGGTCGTCGTTTTCGAGGATGACCCACTCGTAGCCGAGCTCGGAAACCGTCGCGGCGATGTTCTCAAGCTCGTTCTCGCCTTCGCCAAGAGCCTTGGGAGTGCCGCCGATACCGTCCTTGATGTGGATGAAAGGTATCCTGTCGCGGTGTTCGCGCAGGTAGGCGCAGGTATCTATGCCTGCGACGAAGGACCAGTAGGTGTCTATCTGGGTGGCGCAGACCTCTGCTATACGCTCGATCTGCGTCCTGTCGTCCGGGGAATCCTCAGTGGGCACGAATTCGCCGGTATGGGTGTGGAAATAGACCGTTATCCCTTCTTCGGCGGCGCGTTTGTAGGCCGCGCCGAGAACGGACATCATGTCTTTGAGGGATTCCTCCGTGTCGGTCTTGCAGCCGCCGATGCCCGCGGCCTTCGCGCCGATGGTCCTGAGGTAGGCGCGGGTCGACTCAAGCTTGTCCTCACGCCAGTCGTCGAGCCCGAGGTGAGCGCCGACCGGAACGAGGCCGAGCTCGTCGAGCCGGGCTTTGAGAGCCTCTGCGGAGGCGCCGTGGAAGCCCGCGAACTCAACGCCGTCAAAGCCAAGGGCCTTTATCTTGCCGAGGACCTCAAAGAATTCCTCGGTGGAATGGATGCAGTCTCTGACCGAATAAACCTGTACTGCGAATTTCATGCTCATTCTCCCTGATAGATCATCGGCTTGATATAGTTGATGGTGAATTTGACGCCCCAGTCGCCCAGATCGCCGCTCCAGGTGTGGGAATGGGGCTCGATGGACAGCATTCCGTCGTAATGGAACCTGTACAGGATGCCCATGACGGCGCGCCAGTTTATCATGTCAAGCCCGGCGGGCGGGTCGTCCACGTGGTCGCGGTTGATCTGGATGGTGCCCTTGATGTGGAAGTGATAGAACCTGTCGGTCCAGTCCTTCATCTCGGACAGATAGTCGAAGGTGCCCTCGTTGAGGCAGTGCGACGGGTCGTATTTG
>JAILDS010000252.1 GCA_024689165.1 Clostridia bacterium | reverse complement strand
AAGCGTCGAGGGCGGCCTTTACGCCGCCGTTTTCGAGAAGCTGCGGGAACGTGATCACAAAGGGCTTATGCGCGCCGGGCAAGGTCTCTTTCAGACGGGCTACGGAACCGGCGCCGCTCACGGTCTTCTGCGGACGAGTTTTCGCGTCCGCGAGCTTGCCGAGGAAGAGCCGCTGGATATGGTTGAGCTTCCCGTCGTTTTGCGGGCTTTCCGGCGTGAAGCCGGAGACGTCGAGCAGCTCGCCCGCCTTGGCGAGGTAATCCGCGTCGATGTCATCCCATTCGAATCCGACCTCTCTGAGCACGTCGAGGGTCTTATCGCATTTCAGTTCGACCTCGTCGCTGGAGGCGGCGACTATGGAATAGAACTCCCATACGCTGATGTCCCTGTCCGCGGAATTCGCCGCGACGGTCTCAATGCTCTCGCAGGCGGAGACCCTTCTGAAAGCCCTTCCGGTCAGCTCGAACAGACGTTCGGTCGGGACGTAGTACGGGTTTATGATGTGGTATATTTCGCCAGTTCCCGTTCCGAGAGCCAGCGCCGCGACCGCCTGAGCCGATCTGTCTATCGGCGTCAGGTCGATGGGGTACTTGTCGCTCATGTCGTTGACGGTACCGGGCTTGAGTATTGCCCTGAGACGGTGCAGGAAGCCGTTGTCGGCGGCGTTTTTCTGGAACATGCCGTCGGACTGCCGCCAGGTCAGGTTGCCCATCCTGAAGATGTTGAGCTTCAGCCCGTCGGCCTTGAGCTTCAGCAGCTCCCGCTCCGCTTCGAATTTTGAGTGGATATAGACGTTGTCGGCGTATATCTGCCCGATATACAGGGTATCCTCGTCGAAGACGGGGTTTTTCCTGCGTTCGCGGACCGTGCCCGCGCCGTGCAGGCTGACCGTAGAGCAGTATTCGAAGGGGCAGTCCGCCGCAAGAGCAAGCTTCGCGGCGTTGAGGCTGCCAAGGACGTTCGTCCTGTGGGAGAGCTCGTAGTCGCCGGCGTGCAGGACGCTCGCCGCGCAGTGGAACACAGCGTCCGTCTCCGCGGTCAGTCTGTCGAAAAGCTCCTGCGTCAGGCCGAGCCTGTCTTTTTCAATGTTGCCGACCAGCGGAACGATCAGCTCAGTATCTGCGGGTATATCCGGGAAGTACCTTGCCAGAGTTTTACGGAATTTTTCGGTGTTCCTGACCAGAGCGTAGGTTTTGATCTCTCTTTTGAACAGCTCCGCGAGCACATGTACGCCGAGGAAGCCCGTCGCGCCGGTGAGGAACACGGTTTTTACAGGCTTTTCGCTCTTCGGGGCTTTTCCGGCGGGGATGAGCCCGTTCAGGCTCAGGTCTTCAGGCTTTTCGGAGGTGTCCGCCTTTTCCTCGAGCTTGCCGGCAAGCACGGAAATGAACGGGTTCTCATATATCAGCTCGACGGGGATGTTCAGCCCGGCGGCGAGCTCCGCAGCGTTGAGGGAGCTTCCGCCGAGGGCGAAGAAGTTGTCGTCCCTGCCGACGTCGTCTGCGCCGAGCAGTTCCTTGACTGCCGCGATTATCTTTTTTTCGGTGTCGGTCCTGCCGGGCTCCTTCTTTTCTGCGGCGGTGCCGTGGGGGCCGCCGCGCTTTATCTTCATCGACGCGTTTTTCGGGAAAGGCGCGTCGCGCAGGACGTATTTCGATATCCTCTGGAACACGGCGAGCCTCGAGTTGACCCGCTGGAGCATGTCGAGCATGTACGCGTCGAGGTCCCCGATGCCTTCGGCGGAGATGAAATCCCTGTCCGGGAAGATCTCCGCGACGATCGCGTTCCCCTCGCCGTAGCAAACGACCTCTTTGACGAGCTTTTCGTACCCGAACAGAGCCTCGAGCTGCTCAGCGGAGACGTTCTCGCCGTTGTCGAGGAGTATCAGGTTCTTGACCCTGCCGTTGAGGTATAGGTAGCCGTCGTTGTCAAAGTAGCCTGTATCGCCGGTTTTGAAATATCCGTCCTCGGTGAAGGCGGCGGCGGTCTCCTCCGGGTTCTTATAATAGCCTTTGAACACAGACGGGCCTTTGACGAGTATCTGTGAATCCCTGACGACGACTTCCATGCAGGGTATAGGTTTACCTACCGAGCCCGCGCGGTGCTGATACGTCGCGTTATTGGAGATTATCGGCGCGCATTCGGTCATGCCGTAGCCGTTGAGGACGAGCACGCCGGTCTTTTCAAAGCGTATCGCCAGCTCGCTCTCGAGCGGGGCGCCGCCGGAGATTATGTCTATGATATTCCCCCCGAAGAAGGCTTTGACCGCCGCCTGCTCGCTCATTTCCGGGTGCATCCCGGCGAATTTCAGCGCCCCGAACATCAGCTTTTTGGCTATCTGCGGGACGACCGCCATCGATTCGGGCCTGAACAGCCGGATGTTCGCCATCAGGTTGTCGAAGGAATCGTTCATGAAGATCTCTTTCCCCTTGACGATGCCCTTGGTAATGACGGCGGTGAAGCAGAATGCGTGGCTCAGGGGCAGTACGCACAGAAGCGATTTCGTCGGGCAGGCAACATGTACGCTGAGGGCGGAGTAGATATAATTCTTATGCGTCAGCATGACGCCCTTAGGCATGCCGGTCGTACCCGAGGTATAGACGATGGAACACAGGTCGTCCGGCCCGACGGGCGGCAGCTCCGTCTCGCTTTCAGCAAAAAGCTCTGAGAGATCCATCTCGCCCTGCGCAGCGTTGTCGTCGACGGAGACGAACAGCTTTATCATGCCGCTGTTTTTCAGGCGTTCCGCGACGGCCCTGCGCTTTTCGTCGAAAAACACGACCTCGCAGTCCGCGAAAAGAGTCAGGCGCTCGAGAGCGTCGACGGTCTCGCCGATGTTGAGCGGGACGACCGCGGCTCCAGCGCTGACCGTGCCGAAAAAGGCGGCGAGCCATTCGTATGAGTTAGCCGCGATTAGGGCGGCGTGCGCGCCGCCCAGCCCCCTTTTGACCAGATACGAGGCTATGGCCCTTGTGTCGCGCCGGAACTCACCGTAGGTCTTCGAGGTGATACCGTCTTCGGTCTTATAAGTCGCGAAAGGGGCGGAAGAATACTCTTCCGCCGCTTTGTCGACCATTTCCCTCAGGCTGCCGAGAGCAGCCGGATCGATTATGTCAGCCATTTATCCCTCCGGAGAGAACTCGCTGAGCGCCATGAAGTCGACCTTCTGGAGCCTTGTTCTCGGAAACTCGTCTATGAAGCGTATGTCCTTGGGCACGTTGAATACGGAGAGGTTGTCGGAGACGAGTTTGAGGATCTTCGCCTTGTATTCCTCCTCGTCGCCGGGTTTTTCGGGTACGACGAAGAGCCTTACGATGGGCTTGCCGTCAAGGTATCCCTGCACCGCGCAGCTCTCGCGCACGAAGTCGAGAGTGTCAGTTAGCATCTCGATGTCCACCGGATACACGTTGTAGCCGGATATTATGATGACCCTCTTCTGCCTGCCGATGAAGGTAACGTAGCCGTCCTCGTCCATCTTGCCAAGGTCTCCGGTGAGGATCCACCGCGTCCCGAACTTGTCCTTGTAGATGCCGGCGTCGCGGGGGCCGTTCTTCGTGAGGTAGCCCTCCATCATCGTCGGTCCTGTGATGACTATCTGACCGGTCTCGCCGACGGGGAGCGGATTATTGTCGTCGTCCCAGATCTCGAAGCGCAGCCAGTCTATGGGCCTGCCTATCGTGCCGGGCTTGTTCGCCCAGGGCGGGTTGACGGAGCAGACCGCGCAGCACTCAGTAAGGCCGTAGCCCGCGCAGAACTCCGCCTGAGAGCCGTTCTTGCGCATGACGGAGTAAATGCCCTCGAGCAGCTGCGGGCTGACGTAGTCGCCGCCGGAATACATGACTTTGACGTTGCCGAGGACCGGGTCGTCGAAGCCCGGTGTCTTCAGAAGCTTTTTGTACATGTTCGGCACGCCGTTGAACTCTATGACGTGGTTCTCCTTCATCAGGCGGACGAACTGCTCCGGATCGAATTTGGAAATGAATATGACCTTCGAGCCTTTGTTTATCGCCGACAGGCCGCCTGCGCAGAAGCCGAAGGCATGGAAGAAGGGCATCGTGCACAGCTCGGTGTCCACACCGACGCGCTCACAGGGGACGTTGCTGCCGCCGAGCATGTATACCACGTTGTTGAACGCGAGGTTGGAGAGCTTGATGGTCTTGCTCTTGCCGGTCGTGCCGCCGCCGTTCATGTATGAGGCGATAAGCCCGAGCCCTTCGTCGATGGAATCTACCTTGGAGCCGAGATATTTCTTTATGACGGTGGGATAGAGATAAACGGGGTCGCTCATCGTGCGCAGAGAGTTCGGATCGATCTCGCACATCGTCACGTCGGGATAGGCGTACTCACGGGGATTGCACAGAAGCGCAGGAACGCCGCGTTTTTTGATGACTGCGGCGTACTTGGGCGCGAACATGTCGAGCAGGACGATGCCCTTCGAGCCGGTCGTCTCCATAAGATCGTCCACCATCTCGGGCGGGAGCAGCGGGTGAACGAAGTTGACCGTCACGCCGATCTTGTTGAGCGCCATGAAGCAGATCATGCTCTCTGCGTTGGTCGGCATGAAGACGGTGTAAACGTCGCCTATGCCCAAGCCGAGCTCTCTGGAGAAAAATGACGCCAGAGCCTCGACGTGCGCGATGAACTCGCTTCTCGGGTGGTCGACGCTGCCGTGCTTGAACACATTGTATTCGCCGTACTGGGCAGTATTCCTAAGATAATACGCCCAGCAGGATATATCGGTCGGGGGATATTCGCGTGAATTGCATTTCACGAGTGGTTCGGCCATGGTTGCCTCCGTAATTGTTTTGAATTTGGCTCATTATATACTGTTTGTTAACTGAATTCAATACAAAAAGACAGATTTGTTCATTTTTTCGGCAGACCACTCAACTATTTTTATTCTATACGCTTTGTTTTTTGAGACTCCCACGCTGAACAATTCGGCATAAAACGCCGCTCAGTTTTTATAAATGCCCTCTTCCCACCAGATACGGTTCATCAGCTCGTATCGCTCGAGCGGGAGACCTGTATAGGCGCAGTTGGAAGTGCAGAAGATATACCCCCAGCCGTTCATTCCGTCGCGCAGAGCCCTTCGGGTATCTGCGACGACCTGTTTCTCGGTACCTGTCTGAAGCAGGCCGCAATTGACGTTTCCGCAAAGCGCCACGCGGTCGCCGACGAGTCTTTTGACCTCGGCAAGGTCAACGCCGGCCTGCGGGTCGATGGAGTGGAGGGCGTCTGGCCCGCACTCGACCATCCTGTCGAGTATCGGCATGATATTGCCGTCCGTGTGCTTGACTGCGTAAAACCCCATATCGTGATACGCTTTTATAACGCCCTGCAGATACGGCGCGATGAATTCATCGAACTGCGAAGGCGAAAAAAACGGGTTGACGTTGAAGCAATAGTCGGAACAGAGCGTAAAGCCGTCCAGCAGACCGGGACGGCGGGCCAACGCCTCGGCGTAGCGAATGCTGTTTTCCATCATGCGGCGGGCTTCGTCCTTCAGACCGTCCTCATCCTCATACATACGCTCCGAAAAAGCGAGCATACCGTCGCCGCCGGGGATCCCGAATGTGCAGTCGCCGTGCATGGTCAGGTAATACTTGTTTCCGCTCTTCTCGCGGATGGTTTCGAGCAGCCTTATCACCGTATCGACGTCGTTGGGCGAGGTGTCGACAAATATCGCGCTGTGGTGGTATTTTTCCGCGGTCTCGATGTAGGTATCGGCCCAGTAATCTATATGGAGCTTCCGCTCCGCGTCGGTCATCTGCTTCCACTGAGAAAAATGCTGGTGTGAAGGGTGTATCCTGCCTATAGACTCAAGCGTCAGGAAAAACACGAGCTCAAAGGTCGGGCAGTGCCCCTCTATCGGCTCTCTTTTAAGCGCTTTTATAAAACGTTCTCTCTCTGTCATATCCTACTTCCCGCGTCTGAGTTTCTCAAGCCTTTCGATAACGTCAATGACCGCGCCGTCGCTGTTGGAGCGGACGATGACGTCCGCGGCTTCAAGCGCCTCCGGCTCGCCGTTCGACGGACAGAACGACAATGCGGAAGCCTTCAGCATATCCACGTCGTTATAACCGTCTCCGACCGAATAAATGTTTTCATCTTTCACGCCGAGGAAACGGGCGAGTTTTTTGAGCCCGGTACCTTTATTGACGCCCTTTTTCATAAGCTCGACGAAGGACATATATGTCGCAAGGTATGCCGGGTCGTCGATCCTGCCGTCAAGGTAACGCTGGACCTCTATGCCGACCTGAGGGCCTGCGCCGATCATTATCTTGACCCAGGGCGGGGCCGCCTGCTCGGGGCGATCGATTATCCTGTAGTCGAGCTCCTGATAACCGAAATGATTCAGCGTCATTTCATTCGGGTGGATGCAGTAAGTCGTTCCGAAGCCGTACATTTCGACCGAGACCTCGGGAAACGCTTCGATGACAGTGTTAACCGCGAGAAAGCCCTTATCCGGGTCGATATAGTCGAAAAACACCTTTTTGCCGGCGCGGTAGTCGTAAGCGAGGGCTCCGTTGGCAAGCAAAACGGGGCAGTTGATGAAATCCGGGCTGAAAAAAGGAAAGCCCTGAAAGCTCCTCCCGGTCGAAACAGTGAACAGACCGCCCTCGGACGTGAAATATCTCAGTGCTTCCTTGGTTTCTTCGGCTATGACCCCGTCGCTGCCGGCAACGGTGCCGTCATAGTCGCTGAGCAAAAAACAACCGTCAAAAAGTCCCATATCAGTATAACGCGGTAAAGGCAATATCAGGCGAAATATCGAGCAGATGGCCGGTATAGTTATGAAAAACGAGGTGGACGTCGGCGTCATAAGGCCCCGTTCCCTCTTTGAAGAAAACGAGCTTGCAAACGCCGGTGTTGTTAATCGCGAAGTCGAACTTCGTGTTTTCATCAAGCCCGAGCGCCGCGAAAAGGAACATCGTGTTGAACGCGCCGTGACCAACGAGCATGACCTTTTCGCCGCTGCGGAACCTTGACCTGATATAATCAAGCGCCATGTGAGCTCTTTCAAGCCGGGCCGTGTCGCCCGTTTCGTCCTCGGCGTAAACGACGGTATCGGCGTCTTCAAACCCCACGGCGGGTATAACGTCTTCAAAACGAGACCTGAGCGTTTCAAAGCTTTTTTTACCGAACGAAGCCGGGATGCCGCACTCGGAAAAGACTGCCGCGACCTCGACCGGCAATGACTTTTTCTGACGCTTTACAACGTTCGCGGCGGTCTCTGCGGCGCGATCCAGCCCGCTGGATAAAACGCAGTCAAGATCGACGTTATTAAAGAACTCGCCGAGTGCCGACGCCTGTTTTGCGCCGAGTTCCGAAAGCGGCGGGTCTTCGGAGGGACATCCCTCAGGCCACCAGCCGGCGTTGCCGGTGGATTCACCGTGACGAACGAGGTAAAGCTCAAGCTCAACTATATAATCCATAACGCCTCAGAATTCAAAAACGAAACAAATGCGGCCGTCTTTCCATGAAACGGATATCCTGCCCCGGTGAGCTTCGGCAACGTTTCTTGCGATCGACAGACCGATACCGTAGCCGCCTTTGGGCTTTTCGATCTTATGCGACTCGTCTGCCCTGTAAAAACGGTCGAAAAACCTCGAATAATCCTCATTTTCACCGTCAACATAGTCATTTGAACAGGTTATAAGGATCTTTTTGCTTTTTCTTTCGACCCCGAGGACGATCTTTCCGCCGGCGTCGCAGTACTTGACGGCGTTATCGAGCAGTATGTTTATCACCTGCTTGATCCCGTCACCGTCGCACCTCGCGCGGACGCCGGGCAGGACTTCCCCGACAAGCTCAAGTCCGTTCTGCTCCGAGACCGGTCTGAAAGTCCTGACGGCGTCTTCGGCTGCCTGTGAAACGTCAAGGTCGGTAAAAATGACGTTTTCTCTGTGTTCCTCATACCGGGCAAGGGATACGAGGTCCTTTATCAGGTCGTTCATCCTGTCGACCTGAGAAAGAGTGCTCCGCGTCCATTCGTTCTCACCCTCGGTCAGCTCGAGCAGCTCCGTATTCGCCCTGATGACCGCCAGAGGGGTCTTGAGCTCATGGCTGGCGTTTGTAATGAACTGTTTCTGCTTTTCGGCGTTCTCGATCTCAGGCTTTATGGCTTTGCCGGAAAGCAGCCAGACAGGTATGAACACCAGCACGACAGTGAAGACGACGAGAAGCAAAGATGTTTTGACCGTATCAGAAAAACTCCTGTAGTTTTCCGAAGCGTCGAGTACAACAAGCAGCTTTCCGCCGTCGCGCTGCTCATATCTGTAAAAATAGTTGCCGTGCCGACCGGACTTCAGGTTTTCGGAGCAAAGCAGCTCGGCTGTCTCGATCATTTCGTCCGACGAAAACGCGGAGATCGAGTCCGTCTGTATCAGCCGGACCCCGTCTTCGGACACGAACGCGGAGAAAAACCTAGTGCGGAAAAAGAATTCAGCGGAAAAGTTAAGGTCGTAATCCGAATAGTCGTCTCTTCCGACCCTTTCGAGCTTGCCGTCGTTGTCTATAATGAACCTCGCAGTTTCGCTCAGGCCGTTCACCATGGAAATACCCTGAGACGCGTCTGCGGCAAAGGCATAAAACGCCATAACGCCGGCTATGCTTATCATGGCGATGATTATGAACTTCCGTCTGAGCTTTTTTATCATAACTCAGCCCTCAATGAGCGTGAAGCTGCCGCCGCGTTCGCCGTCTATAACAACGTTTGCGTTAACGGAGCGCAGCTTGTTCCTCAGGTATGATATATAGACCCACACAACGTTCTCGTTCGTTTCAGTGTCATCATGCCAGACGCGTTCAAAAAGGTACTGAGTGCTCTGCGGCTTCCCGGCGCTCATCATGAGCGACTGCATCAGCTCAAACTCCTTGACGGACAGTCTGATAGAGTTTTCGGCGCGCAGCTCGAACGAATCGGCATTCAAACTGATGTTCCCGAAACGCAGGTCTTTATTCGAATACTCGGCTCTGCGGCGAGTCATGGAATGGATCCTCGCGAGGAATTCTTTCATTGCGAACGGTTTGGTGAGGTAGTCGTCCGCGCCCATCTCAAGTCCCGTGACCCGGTCGTTGATCTCAGCCTTTGCAGTCAGCATGAGAACGGGAGTCGTTATACCCGCCTCGCGCAGATCGCGAAGGACCGCGAGGCCGTCCTTGCGCGGCATCATTATGTCAAGTATGATACCGTCATAGCTCCCCTTTTCAAGGAAGGCGGAGGCTTCAACGCCGTCATAGGCCTGGTCGACTTCATAGCCGTCATGCCGCAGCAAAGCCGCAACGGCGCGCGACAGGTCAAAGGTATCTTCTGCAAGCAATAATTTCATAACGATATTATAAGATCCCTGAGCGTCTGCATAGAGATGTCCGTGCTTTCGAGCTCGTCGGCGCAGCGTTTGAGCTCTGCGCAGATAAGCTCGGCGTCAGCGATGTCCTTTTTGTATTTTAATGTGTGTTCGAGGCTGGCCCAGGTATCCTGCGAGATCGTTCTGAGCTGGACCTCAACGAAGTAGCTGTCATAATCCGACGGCGCGCCGCCCTCATATCTGACCCTGAGTATCATGTGGTAGCTGCGGTAGCCGTTCGGTTTCGCCCTGCGGATATAATCCTTGCACTCAACAACTTCTATTCCCGGGCGAGAGGAAAAAAAGTCCGCGATCGCAAAAACGTCGTTGAGGAACTGGCATACGACCCGTACCCCTATCGCGTCGCGAATAACGGAAAGAGCGCTGTCGACCGTTTCATCAAGCCCCCTGCGCCTGCACTTGTCGTGCATGCTTTCATCGGACTTTATCCTTGTGCGGATATGCTCGACCGGATCGTTGCCGAATTGAAGGGTAAGGTCGTTCCTTATGACCTCGATATCAGACAAGACCCTGTTGAGCACCCAATCCATCGCGGGCAAATTGCCGCCGTAAATACTCTGAGCTTCGTTCATAATACCAAAGCGATCCGTACGGATCGAAAAAATCCTATACAAAAGGGAGGGGAAGAAAACTCTCCCCTCCCTTGCTGTTCAATTGATTACTCGTCGATCTCGATAACAACGCCGGAGCCGACGGTGTGGCCGCCCTCACGGATAGCGAAACGAAGGTTCTTTTCGATCGCGATCGGGGTGATAAGCTCAACGTTCATGTCGACGTTATCGCCGGGCATGCACATCTCAACGCCTTCGGGAAGAGAGATAACGCCGGTAACGTCGGTGGTCCTGAAGTAGAACTGGGGCCTGTAGTTGTTGAAGAACGGAGTATGTCTGCCGCCCTCGTCCTTGGTCAGAACGTAGACCTGACCGACGAACTTGGTGTGCGGATGGATGGAGCCGGGCTTGGCAATGACCTGGCCGCGCTCGATGTCGGTACGGGCAACGCCGCGAAGAAGGACACCGACGTTGTCGCCGGCCTGGGCGAAGTCAAGCTGCTTGTGGAACATCTCAAGACCGGTGGCGACGGAAGTGGACTTCTCTTCCTTAAGGCCGACGATCTCAACAGGCTCGTTGATCTTCAGGATGCCTCTCTCGACTCTGCCGGTGGCGACGGTGCCGCGGCCGGAGATCGTGAAGACGTCCTCAACAGGCATAAGGAAAGGAAGAGTATCGTCACGGGGCGGAGTCGGGATATAGCTGTCGACAGCGTCCATGAGCTCCTTGATGCAGGCATACTCGGGAGCGTCGGGATCGGTGCTGGTGGACTCAAGAGCCTTCAGCGCGGAACCCTTGATTATCGGAGCGTCCTCATCGAAGCCGTACTCGGCAAGGCACTCGCGGACTTCCATCTCGACGAGCTCGATAAGCTCTTCGTCGTCGACCTGGTCGCACTTGTTAAGGAAAACAAGAACGCTGGGCACCTGCACCTGACGGGCAAGAAGAAGGTGCTCTCTGGTCTGAGCCATGGGGCCGTCGGTGGCGGCGATAACGATGATAGCGCCGTCCATCTGAGCTGCGCCGGTGATCATGTTCTTGATGTAGTCGGCGTGGCCGGGGCAGTCAACGTGAGCGTAGTGACGGGCGTCGGTCTCGTACTCGACGTGAGCGGTGTTGATCGTGATACCGCGGGCTCTCTCTTCGGGAGCCTTATCGATGGATGCGTAATCCTCGAAAGCAGCCTGACCCTTGAAGGAGAGGTACTTCGTGATAGCGGCGGTAAGGGTGGTCTTGCCGTGGTCGACGTGACCGATAGTGCCGATGTTTACGTGCGGCTTTTCGCGGTTGAATTTCTGCTTTGCCATTAGGTAATCCTCCTTTTATCGGAAAACATTGGATTGCTCGCTTATTCTATCAGTAAGCCGATAAAATAGCAATAGGAAAAATGAATAAATAACTGCGATTTAATCACAGATTCTTGGATTTATCGCCCACTATCTTCTCGGAAATACTCTTCGGGACCTGAGAATAGTGGCTGGGCTCCATAACGTACTGTCCCCTGCCCTGCGTCTTGCCGCGAAGGTCGGTGGCGTAGCCGAACATGGAAGCGAGCGGGATGTTGCAGTTGACCTGCGTAACGCCGGGGCGCGATTCCATATCCTTGATCTCGCCGCGTCTGGAGTTCACGTCGCCTATGACGTCGCCGAGGTAATCCTCGGGAACGGTGACGGCGACCTTCATGATGGGTTCCATCAGAACGGGAGCCGCCTTGGCCATGGCCTCCTTGAAAGCCATGGAGCCGGCGATCTTGAACGCCATGTCGGAAGAGTCGACCTCGTGGTAAGAGCCGTCCGTCAGCGTGACCTTTACGTCAACGACGTTGTAGCCCGCGAGAACGCCTGAGAGCATAGCGCCCTCGACGCCCGCTTTGACCGCGGGTATGTACTCTTTGGGTATGCGTCCGCCTACGACCTTGTCCTCGAACTCGAAGCCCTTGCCGGGATTCGGCTCGATCGTAAGCTTGACGTGACCGTACTGGCCGTGGCCGCCGGACTGCCTTGCGTACTTCGTGTCGACGTCCGCAGCGCGCGTGATGGTCTCGCGGTAGGCGACCTGAGGATTGCCGACGTTAGCCTCGACGTTGAACTCGCGGAGCATCCTGTCGACGATTATCTCAAGATGGAGCTCGCCCATACCGGCGATGATGGTCTGCCCCGTTTCCGGGTCGGTAAAGTATTTGAACGTCGGGTCTTCCTCCGACAGCTTCATGAGGGCTATGCCCATCTTGTCGGAACCCGCCTTTGTCTTGGGCTCTACCGCGACTCTGATAACGGGATCGGGGAAATCCAGGGATTCAAGAACTATCGGATGGTTCGCGTCGCAAAGAGTGTCGCCGGTAGTCGTGAACTTGACTCCGACGATAGCGTCGATGTCGCCGGCGTAAGACTGGTCGATGTCCTTCCTGTGATTGGAGTGCATCTGCAGTATCCTGCCGAAACGCTCGGTCTTGCCCTTGTTGACGTTCAGAGCAGACTCGCCGGATTTGATCGAGCCGGAATACACTCTGAAAAAGCACAGCCTGCCGACGAACGGGTCGGTCGCGATCTTGAAAGCAAGAGCGGCGAACGGTTCCGAGTCGGAAGGAGCTCTCGTGATCTCGTCTCCGGTCTTCGGATCCGTCCCCTTGACGTCGGGGATGTCCGTCGGGGCGGGCAGATACCATACGATAGCGTCCAGAAGCTTCTGAACACCCTTGTTCTTGTAAGAAGTGCCGCAGACTACGGGGACCATCTCGCCCGCGATCGTGCACGTCCTTATGCAGCGTCTGATCTCTTCGACCGTAAGCTCCTCGCCTTCAAGGTATTTTTCGGCGAGTTCGTCGTCGGCGTCCGCAACAGCTGTCAGCAGCTGTTCACGGTACTCCTGAGCAAGGTCCTTGAGGTCGTCGGGAATGTCAACGGTCTGACGGTCCTTGCCGAGATCGTCGAGGTACACCTCGGCGTTCATCTCAACAAGGTCGATTATACCCTTGAAATCCGCTTCTTTGCCTATGGGCAGCTGGATCGGAACGGCGTTGCACTTGAGCCTGTCGCGGATCATGTCCATCACGCGGAAGAAATCCGCGCCCATGATATCCATCTTATTGATGTAGATCATCCTGGGGACGTGATACTTGTCGGCCTGGTGCCAGACGGTCTCGGTCTGAGGCTCAACGCCGCCCTTTGCGCAAAGAACCGTCACGGCTCCGTCGAGCACGCGCAGGCTCCTCTCGACCTCAACGGTAAAATCCACGTGGCCGGGAGTATCGATGATGTTGATACGATGATCCCGCCAATAGCAGGTCGTGGCGGCGGAGGTAATGGTGATGCCCCTCTCCTGCTCCTGGACCATCCAGTCCATGGTAGCGGCGCCGTCGTGCGTCTCGCCGATCTTGTGGTTTATGCCCGTATAAAAGAGAATCCTCTCGGTCGTGGTAGTCTTGCCGGCGTCGATATGAGCCATGATACCGATGTTCCTGGTTCTTTCAAGCGGCGTTTCTCTTGGCATACTGTCTCCTTACCAGCGGAAATGCGCGAACGCCTTGTTCGCTTCCGCCATCTTGTGCGTGTCCTCGCACTTTTTGAACGCGCCGCCCTGAGAGTTGACCGCGTCCATTATCTCGCCGGCAAGGCGTTCCTTCATCGTTCTTTCGGAACGCTGGCGGGAATAGTTGGTTATCCATCTCAGACCCAGTGTCAGACGTCTTTCGGGACGGACCTCGATCGGGACCTGATAGGTCGAGCCGCCGACACGGCGGGCCTTGACTTCGAGAAGCGGCATTACGTTATCCATAGCCTTCTCGAAGACCTCAAGGGGCTCCTTGCCGGTCTTTGTCTGTATGATATCGAACGCATCATACACGATCTTCTGCGCAACGCCCTTCTTGCCGTCAAGCATGACGCTGTTGATAAGGCGTGTGACAAGCTTTGAGTTGTAAAGCGGATCAGGCAAAACGTCGCGCTTTGCGATATTACCTCTTCTTGGCACTTTACTTCCCTCCTTCACAATTAAGTTGAGATCATAGGTACTCGAGTTTTTCCCGCTGCGCCAATGAGGTCGGATCATTTATATGAAAAACCGCATTGGATACAAAACGGATATTATCGATTACTTCTTGGCTTTCGCCTTCTTCGCGCCGTATTTCGAACGCGACTGCATCCTGCCGGCGACGCCCTGAGCGTCAAGAGTGCCGCGGATGATGTGGTAACGCACACCGGGAAGGTCTTTTACACGACCGCCCCTGATAAGGACCACGGAGTGCTCCTGCAGGTTGTGACCTACGCCGGGAATATAGGCGGAAACCTCGATCCCGTTCGTAAGACGCACCCTGGCGAGCTTACGCAAAGCCGAATTGGGCTTCTTGGGCGTGTCGGTCTTGACGACTGTGCAAACGCCTCTCTTCTGGGGAGAATTATGGTCCGTCACGATATTCTTGTGAGAATTCAGACCCTTCCCGAGAGCGGGAGCCTTCGACTTTTTGACAGACGTCTGTCTGCCGCTTCTGACAAGCTGGTTAAAGGTCGGCATTTAATTTACTCCTTTCTTCGATGATCTGTGCCGCCGCGAATCGCTTCGCCGCACAAAAATGGATTTTATCACATAATAAAAGCTTTTGTCAAGCCCCGAGGATCAAGGCATGACAAATTTTTCGCTGTTTTTTTGTGAATTTTTTATGCAAAAAACGAATGACCCTCGTTTTCGAGGAACTATGCAGATATTTCTCATTGCCCGAAGCAGTATACAGCTCGCACAGAGCCGGCACCATAAAAGCGTGGATCGAAAACAAACTCATGTGAACAGCCAGGGATCGTCCCGTCGTTCATCCCAGATCCTCTTTGAGGAAATACACGTCCGCTTCGGACTCCGATACCATGACGCTCTCCTGATGGAAAAACGCGCACAGATCCTGAGCGATCTCCCTGACGGTGTTTTCTGGAAGGTCCATAAGCGTAAGGCACAGGGTCGTCTCCTCGACGTAGCTGCCGTCCTCATGGAAATAGCCTCCGTTTATCGTGTGGACGGAAAAAGCGGCGTGGTAAGACCTGCATACGTTCTTGAGCACCGACATATACTTCTGAGTGTCGAATTTCTGAACGTGCGTCACGCTGTCGTTCAATCCTACGTAGATCATAGTCTGTTTCATATTTCATTATCCCTTCTGCGTAAGTCTGAAAGTTTTTCCGATCATCTGAATGCGTTTTTCAGACGGCAGCGCGAAACTGTCAGCGTACAAGCAAAAACGATCACGGATGAAACGAGCATCAGTATATTGTGCAGGTCGGGCAGAGAATACATCGCCGGTCCGTCTGTTGAAATAAAGAAATAAACTATCGTGTCATATACCGTGAAGGCGCACAGAAGAGCCGGAGCGATGAGCAGCACAGGAACGTTCTGAAGATGATAGCCGCATTTCTTTCTGAAAACGAGCCAGGCTGCGACGGTCATCGCGGCGCCGACAACGATACCGACGACCATGAGCAGCGTGTTTTCATCAAGCCTTCTCTGCAGCGGACGGATGACGTTGATGCCGATCATGGACCAAACGAGGCTAAAGCGCAGGACCGAACGAAGCTTTGACAAAGAATCGGGCCGCCCTTGTGAGAACTCCTGCCGAGCGGCGAACGATCCCGCGGGA
>JAILDS010000222.1 GCA_024689165.1 Clostridia bacterium | reverse complement strand
TTTTCGCCGCCGCAGGCGGAAAGAGCCGTCAGCAGACATAAGACGAGAACGATGGGTAATACTTTTTTCATTTTGCATCCTCCTGAGTATTCATAGCCGCGGACAGGGGATAACCGTGCCCGCCGGCGGATATCCATACCGAGATATCGGTCAGGTCTGTCTCATCCTGCGGCAGATAGGCAAGGAAGCCGAAGTCGCTGTCGTCCGCGGTCACGGTGAAAGCCTCGAAGAGCCTGCCGCCGGCCCCGACGAAGACAGAGTCGTATTCCATATCCGTTTCGATGACGCCGGAAACGCTCGAAAAACGCGTGTCGTATCCGGCAGTTTCCACGCTCACCGTGAAGCTGCCAACCGTCTTATCGCTCACGGGCCCGGATGAGGCCTCCGGGGCGGGGAACACGGGCGGGGCTTTTGCGAAATCAGCGATGTTGCGCTCGACCTTTTCCGCGATAACGGTATCCGGCGAATGGATGCCCATATACAGGTCCAGCAGATAGGGCGTGGTCTTGACGAATACGGCCTTGCCCGAGTTCTGAGCGAAGAACGGAAGCAGCGTGTTGCCGAAGGAGTCCCGGAACATCAGCAGCGTGCCTTCGGCGCCGGCGTTTTCGGTAACGATCATGGCGTCCTCGACGCTCTTCGTTTTCGTGGTGTATCCATAAGTGGCGCCGATGTCGTAATGATAGTTCCATTCCGGCTCGGCGAATACGGAGTAAGCCATTTTGCCGAGATCGCCGATCTCGTCCTTCGCCCGCGTGACGGGGGCGTTTTCATAGGTCTCGTGGTCGATTCCTGCGGCGTCGGCGATCGCGTTGTAGGCCATCAGCGCGCCGCGGCCGTTCCAGTGCGAATCACGCATCAGGTACAGCGTCTCGTCCTTCGAGCGGAACAGCTCGAACAGGTCGCAATAGTTCACGCCGTATCCCTTGAGCAGAGGCGCGAGCTTTTGGGCGCTCGACTCTCCCGAGCCCGCGGGGTAATAATAGGGCATGTGCTCCGGATACAGCGAGTTTTTGTTCGGCGCTATAGTCAGCACGAAATCCGCGCCCTGCGAGCGCACGTATTGCTGCGTCAGCCGCAGGTTGTTCGCGGCGTTGAGAGCCGCCCGGTCGGAAAAGACGTTCAGACGCTGGTGATCCGGCGCGGAGGACGTGTAGTACAGCCAGCCGCCGGTGCCTTTGATCACGCCTTCGGCAACGGAAACGCCGAACAGGCCCTGCAGCTTGCCGTCCGAGGCGACCAACAGCTCCCGGAAGGCGAAATGGTCCTCGAACCAGTCGCCCAGCTCGCTCATGAAGTTCACGTTCAGGCCTTCGGAGGTCCTAAGCTCCGGGAATTCCTTCAGACGCTTGTTTTCAATGTTTTCGTCCGTGCGGGCAAAGGTCATGCACGCGAAGGGCGCCAGACAGATGAGCAGCGCGAGAACGATATACGCGGTTTTCAGGATGGTTTTTCCGTTTTTCATATCGTCGCCCTCAGAACTGGAAATAGATGAACGGGTTGTAACCCTGCGTGGAAAGCCGCATCAGGCACCATACCAGAAGTGCGAGCGACAGCACGTCCAGCGCGACGCGCACGGCGGCAGCCGCCTTGCCGGAGACCTGCCCGTAAGCCATGGCTCTGAGCCTTGCGACGGGCTTTTCAAGAAAAGCTGAGCCGAGAACGGCGAGCACGAAGATGAACAGGAACCAGGGCGTGAGCTGCTTCATCAGTAATGCCGTGCCTGCGGAGCCGGATGAAAAGCCGGTGAACATCCCGGCTATATACGCCGCGCCGGCGCCGATGGAATCCGAACGGAAAAAAACGAAGCCGATGCATACCACGGCCCAGGCGTAAAGCCTGCCCAGGGCCTTCGGCAGCTTTTTCGGGAACGGAACATAGTTTTCGAGCAGCAGGAAAAAACCGTGATACAGGCCCCAGACCACAAAGGTCCAGTTCGCGCCGTGCCACAGACCCGTGCAGAAAAACACTATTATCTTGTTCAGCGCGGTGCGGGCCTTGCCCTTCCGGTTGCCGCCCAGCGGGATATACAGATATTCCTTGAACCAGGTGGACATGGAAATGTGCCAGCGGCGCCAGAAATCCTGCGCGCTGAGCGCGGTATAAGGGTAGTTGAAATTCTCTTTGAACCGAAAACCGAACATCCTGCCGAGGCCGATGGCCATATCGCTGTAACCGCTGAAATCGTAGTAGATCTGCAGCATATAGCAGGCGGCGCCGAGCCACGCCAGAGGAGAGCTGAGCTCGCCGGGATCGGCTCCGAAGGCGGCGTCGGCCGTCTGACCCATCACGTTGGCGATGAGCACCTTTTTGCCGAGACCGCAGATAAAGCGCCTCAGACCGGTCCGCACGCCGTCGAGGGTCTGCGTCCGGTGTGAAAGCGCCTCGTTCACGTCGTGGAATTTTACGATAGGGCCCGCGATGAGCTGCGGGAAGAACGAGATATAGAGCAGGATGTTCAGAAAATTCTTTTCATAAGGGGTCTGGCCCCGGTAAACGTCGATGACGTAAGACAGGGCCTGAAAAGTAAAAAACGAGATGCCGATGGGCAGGGCGATCTCTGGCACGCGCAGAGATAGTCCCGTGACTGAGTTGAGGCTTCCGACGGCGAAGCCCGCGTATTTGAAAACGCCGAGCACGCCGACGTTGACGGCGACGGCGAGAGCCAGCGCGGTCTTTTTCACGCCGGCTTTTTCCGACGCGCCGATCACGCGCGCAAAGAAATAATTATATACCGCGCTTGCCAGCAGAAGCAGCACGTAGACGGGCTCGCCGTAAGCGTAAAAGACCAGGCTCGCGGCGATGAGGAGTATGTTTTTCGCTTTCAGCCCCGGGATCACGCAGTAAAGCGCGAATACGACGGGCAGAAAGACGCACAGAAAGGTTACGGAACTGAATACCATGGGTCAGATCTTGACGTGCATCCACGGCAGCATGGCCGAGATGGCTTCTCTGTAGCGCACGTCGGTGCGGGTCCAGTAGCTCAGGTCGTAATAGGTCACGGCGCCGAGGCCGTCCTTTTTGCTCCATTCGGGGTCGAATACGTTGCCGTCGATCTCCGCCCAGCCGTGGCCGCCGGAATTGCAGCAGTATACGTCCTCATAGCCGATGGCCTTGGCAAGATATGCGAAGGCGGCGGCGTAGCTGCAGCAGTTGCCCGTCCCGTTGACGAACATGTCGTTGGCGTATATGATCGGCCAGTCGATCCCGGTGTAATGCGGTGTGCGGGGCCGGCACTCGGAGTAGGCCTGTTTGCAGTAGAGGAAGCACGCACGCAGCTTTTCGGCCTTGGTCATGTCCGGGGTCGTCGCCTTCGCGACCTCGCCGAAGGCGCGGAACAGCGTGCGGTCGGCCTCCGTCGATACCTGATAAGCGGTGCCGTCGGTGATTATCCAGTCCGCTCCGTTGAACGTGATGGTGCCGCGATAGGCGGGGTCCGGAACGCCGTTGTCAAGATACCACCAGGCGGTCCTGCCCTGATACTGCGTGTACAGCAGGCTTCTGCCCGCGGTGACGGAGCCGTCCTCGTTATAGTAGATCGCAGAACCGTCCAGCGTCTGCCAGCCTGTGAACATAAGGCCGCAGACCTCGCAGCGGCGGGCGGAAGAGGCGGTAGGGCCTGTCCATCTGTGGCCGTTTTCCGGCACGGTCAGCGTTTCGGAAAAGCCGCAGTAGGCGCAGCTCCACATGACGGATCCCTTTTCGGTGCAGGTAGGTTCGGTAAGGAGCTCGTAACTGATCTGGTGCCTGCGCTCAGGCTCCAGACCGATTGAGATACGAAGCGTTATGCGGGCGTCGGACGCGGTGACGGAGCCGTCCTCGTCGAGATCCGCCCGGGTGATGCATTCGGCGGACAGCGGAGAATACGCGATCGCGGCGCGCAGGACGGCGCGGGCGTCGGCGGTGTCTACGACCCCGCTTTTATCGACGTCGCCCATAAGCGAGCTGGCTTCGCGCGAGCCCTCGGGCGCGGCGGTCTCGATGACCTCCTCGAAGCCGCAGACCTCGCAGGTTCGTTTTACCATGCCGGGCTCCGTCTGAGTGGGGAGCGACGTGACGGCCTCGCCGTAAACGCAGGGCTCGCTCACCTTGCCGCCGCAGACGACGCAGGTCTTTTCATGCG
>JAILDS010000213.1 GCA_024689165.1 Clostridia bacterium | reverse complement strand
AATGAAAGCTACGACGAGGAAGCGGTATTTAATGTTGAGGGCGTCTCGGGAGACGCCGAAGCGGTGCTGTACAGCTCGGAAGAAGTGACCCCGTATTCATATTTTGAGAAAAAAGCGTCCAGACCCGCCGCTGACTCCTCGATTCTTAGCATCGCGATCCCTCCCCACTCAGCCGCAGCCGTACGCCTGACGATTGATTGACCGAAAGGAGACTGCGTCATGAACGACCGACCTGTGAAAGTCAGCCCGGACGACTACGCGCCGGCTTTCAGCTCACGGCAGAGGGAGAATATCGAGTGGAGCACGACCTACGCCTATAACGCGACGGACGACACTCTGCCCCGGGTCCTGCTTATCGGGGACTCCATCTGTAATGCATATCAGGGCAGGGTACGCGAGCTGCTCGACGGCAGGATGAACGTGTCCTTCTGGGCGTCGTCAAAGTGCGTTACCGACCCGGATTATTTCCGTGAGCTCGATTTTATCCTCGACGAACGCCCTTACGGCTCGATCACTTTCAACAACGGCCTGCACAGTCTTAACAGCGACAGAACAGAGTGGACGGCGGCTTACCGGGCTGCAGTTGCTTTCATTAGGGCAAAGCTTCCCCGGGCGGAGCTTTTTCTTATGCTCAGCACTCCGCTGAAGGATGAAAAGCTTACCGTGGTCTCGGCGGAGCTCAACGAAACGGTCAAAAAGATCGCCGAAGAGCGGTCCCTCCCTATAATCGACCTGTTTTCGCCCATGGACGGGCTCGACAGAGAACGTTACTGGTCGGATACGTTCCATTTTTCGCCCGAAGCCGTGGGAATTCAGGCTGAACTGATAGCTTTATGCCTGACCGGGGAAGACGGGAGCGGAGCAGTATGACGAGGTACAGGCCCGAAGACGGCAGGATCGTCGGTGAAAATCTCGACGAACCGTATTACTCGAACCGTCTGATCTACTGCGGCAACACGAGCGCGTATATCATGGCGGGCGACAGGCCTCACGTCAGATTCTGCCGTCACAGGAAAATATTCGGCACCATGCGACTTTTTTTGGACGGACGCCCGCTGGACAAGCTGCCGTCGGTCCGCATGGAATACAGGCCGAACGTTGTCAGATGGGATATAACCGACGGTGAAAAGAGTTTTTCGCTGAGCGTGACAACGCCCGGCGAAGAGCTCGGTTTTGTCCTGCACGCAGAACCGGCGACGGAGCTGTCTTTCGTTTTCAGAGGTATCGCCGATAAGCGTCCGGACGACAGGGATGACGTAGGTGACGACTGGAACCTCTGCATTTTTTCCTACGACGAATCGCTGCTGAAAACAGAGTTCGACCCCGCATGGCTCGAGGGCAACGTCTCGGGCACGGTCAACGGTATCTGTTATATTGAAAACCCGGAAGTCGGCGCGAAATACGGCAGGTACGGCAGAGTCTACGTTGTTTCCGACGGGACGAAAACGGAAAAAGACGGCGTGATCTCAGGAACATTTACCCGGTACGCCGCCGCTGTCTCTCCTACGAAAAAGTCGGGATACGGCCTGCATTCTGCGGAAGATTATTTTGTTTCCGGGATCAAACGCTCGAAAAGGATCTCCTCAACGCTTGAAACGTATACGCCGGACGAGTACATAGACGCCGCCGCTCAGGCGGCCGCCGCGGAGATGGACGGGGCATGGCACCCGCCGAAGATGATGCACGGCAACATGACCTGGAACACGCCGCTTGTCGGCTGGATGATCCACGGTCAGCACCTCCTGGGACTTCACGACCGCGCGCTTGCGACTCTGAAGGCTTACGCCGCGGCGCAGGTCAAAGACGACGTGAAAAAGGGTTACGGCAGGAACGCATCGGGCACCCTTCCCGACGGAGATTCCCGTTTTTACGGGCAGGGCTATATAGACGCGGATCAGGGCTTCTACAACATGCAGACGCAGTTTTTCCACCAGATGATATCCGCGTGGAGATACAGCGGCGGGGAAGAGATACGAACGATCCTCCGCGACGCGCTCCGGCTGCACCTGAAACGTGAGGACGAATGCTTCGACCCCGACGGGACGGGTCTTTATGAGAGCGTGGTCAATACGTGGCCGACCGACAGCGTTTATACGCCCGGCGGCGCCGTCGAGGAGACCTGCTACGTTTATTACGCTTACAAGGCGCTTGCCGAGCTGACGGAGGGGGCTGAAAGCGAGGTCTGCTCCGTCAAGGCGGAAAAGATCAAAAAAGCGTTTTTCGACAAGCTCTGGATAAAGGAGCGCGGGTATCCCGGAGCTTTCAGAGAATACGGCGGCGGACACAGACTGCACCCGGACGCGTGGATGTATTCCGCCTTTTTGCCTGTCGAGTGCGGCCTTACGGACATGTTCGAAGCGGCGCAGTGCACTGACTATCCGCGCCGTGCTCTGAAAAGGGAGAAAAACGGCCTTTACTGGATCTCGAACTGGACGCCGGGCATATGGTCCGTACGCGAATGCTCCTCCGGCGAGAACATGCAGCTTGCGATAGCGCGTTTCAGAGCGGGCGATCCGGACGGGGGAGCGGAAATTCTTTCGGACATGTGCAGGAGCGCGCTTGACAAAGCCATGCCCGGAGAGCTGACTTATCCCGTGATAGAATCCGCCGTCCAGACTGCCCGCGCGATAGTCGAGGGACTGGTCGGATACCGTCCCGACTACCCGAACGGGCGGGTCGTCTTCGAACCCTCTATCCCCGCTTCATGGAATCACGCCACTGTCAGGACCCTAGATTTTGAACTTCAATACTATCGCGACGGTATTTTTGTCAAATTGAAAAAGCCAGCCCGGATCACAATCAGGGTTAGGGTTTACGCAAGGAGTCTCGGCTGTGTCGAAGGCGCTCAATCAGTGCGTCTGATACCCGGCATAGGAGGGATGATCCTTGAAGCCGATATGGGATACTGCTCAAACGCGGAGCTGAGATTTGCCACGGAGCGCTTCTGCGATTTTGACAAGCCGGAGTATTCGAACGTTCTTCCGCAGGATATGAGCGATATTTTCGATCCCCAGAACAGCGCCGCGTCGCCGTGGGGACATCACACGATGTTCCGCAAAACGCCGGAAGGCTCGTTCCGCGAGCTGCGGTTCGACCTCGGCGAGGACCCTGTCCGCTCTGAGCTCATACGTTCCCAGCGCGAGCCTGTTCCCGACGACGCGGTCTTTGAGACCGTGGATATCTCGCGCAGC
>JAILDS010000186.1 GCA_024689165.1 Clostridia bacterium | reverse complement strand
TCCACCGACGAAAAGCTGTCAAGCGTAGACACGTTGACGGATTTGAAGAACTCCTCGAACTGCGTCGAGCCTCCCAGCTCGGCGTTGACGTGCATCATATGCGACCAGCTGCCGCCGTCGGTCGCCAGAGCCAGGCCGAAGCAGGCTGCGAGGTTGACCGCGAAAAAGATGATGAACGCGCGGACCATAACGCGGTTATCGTGAAGCTGAGGTCTGTCGTCGAACCTGCGCAGAACGACTGCAAAGGCTATCGGGAGCAGTATGCACAAAAAGAATATCACCGCCGCGAGAGGGTATCCGAACAGGGCCTCAAACATCGTTCTCGCCCCCTTCCGTCGAACCTTCCGCCGGGGCGGATGACGTCTCCCCGTCCGGCGGCGGCGCCTCCGGCTGATCGCCGGATTCCTGAACGGCAGCGAGGTCTGATCCTGCGCCTTCGGAGACCGCCGGCTCCGCCGCGGGCTCCTGGGCAGTAACGGCCGCGGCGCCCGCGCCTGATCTCGCGGGGATGGTCGGTGCGTCAAAGAACCTGATGAACGCCTTTATGAACTCGGATGCGATCTCCGCGAGCACTACAAGGAACATCAGCTGGAAAACGAAGACCGCGAGCATCTGGTTTGGCCTCATGTTGCTGCTGCCGAAGGTCTTGAAAAACGCGGTCTTTTTGAGCGTATCCGCCCAGAAATACCACATCGTGGGCAGCGGCACCAGCAGCAGTATGAAGCCGCCCAGGTATATCTTTTTGAACACGCCGTCGCTTTTTTCCTCGAACAGCAGCGTGAAAAACGGGATCGTCAGCAGCATAAGCGCGTAGGAGCTCGACGCCGCCGCGATGTTGAGAATGATATAGCTGATCAGGAAAAGTCGGTGCCATCTCTTTTTCGTAAAGAACATGGCGATGAAGGCTATCGCCTCGGTGATGAAGAACGTGACCTTCAAGGCTGCCGCCGCATCGGGCTTTATAAGGTAAACTATGTTCTCCACGCTGACCGACGAGAAGTTCAGTCTGGATTTTTTTTCTGTGGCAAATTTCCAGAGATTCGATAATAAAAGACTGAAAACGCCCGCTCCGGAGCTCGAGGACCCGGAGGAAGCGTCCGCGGCGGAAGCTGAGATCACCAGCAGCCCTGAGCCTCCCGGGCGCAGGAAAAACAGCGCGGGGATGACGACCGCCAGCACGCCGTAGACCACTGCGCGAAGGGCTTCTTTGTATTTTTTGTCGAACAGCAGCATCAGCCCGAAGGCCGCGGGGTAGTACTTTATGCCGGCGGCCAGCGCAAGGCTTATGAGCGCGAGCTCCCGCAGCAGTTTGTTTTTGCTCCTGTAAAAGAAAACGAAGAACGCCGTGCATACGAAGCACAGCAGGAAAATGTTCCCGCGCTCCACGCAGTACAGCGTGGGGTAGCTCATTATCATCAGCATCGAAAGAAGCTTGCCGTCGCGCCTGCCAGAGCGGTCGAGACCGAGGGTGTCGATATAGCCGAAGAAAACCTTCATGAACAGCAGCAGGCAGGCGATGGAGACCATGACGCACATCATCATGCACTTCTGGTCTATGGGCAGAAGGGCTTTCTCCACGTTTGCGAGCGACAGCAGCCTGTCGGGCAGGAAGCCTCCGAGCAGCCTGAAGATCAGCAGCCCCAGAGGCGGATATACGTTGAAGCGTTTTGTATAGACGCTTTTGGAGGACGCGTCGCGCATGGAATTGAAGAAGTCCATGAACAGGTCGCTCGACCTTCTGTAGCCGAACAGCGTGACGGAAAAAGACTGCCCGTTCGAAATAAGGGCGTAAACGTAGCTGATGACCATGCACGCGGCGAAGAATTCCGCGTAGAAGACGACGTACCTGTGCGGCCCCGCTTTTTTGCGGGCCAGCTCGCTTTTCCCGCCGCCTCCGAAAAGTCCTCCTTTGAAAAGCTTAGGCATTTCCCTTATCCCTCCGTACCGGGCAAGACCCTGTATTCCCCGTCCGCGAGAGCGAGGAAGACGGGGGCCTTTTTAACGTCGAGCATGACTATCCCCCTGTCGGGGACGAAAAGATAGGCCTTCCTGAGCGGATGCGCCGCGTCTGAAACGACGCGGTACTCCCCGCCGGAAAAAACGACCGCCGCACCGTTTTCGATGCAAAGCGACGGGATGTCGAGTTTCAGCGCCTCAAAGGCGTACATCCGCCAGCCGACGTTGTCGAAATGCGGGCAGACGCAGAACGGGATGATCCCGGCGCAGTCGCAGTAGCCGTAGCCCGAGGCGCGGCCGACGAACGGGAAGCTGCCGGTCACCCGCACGACATCCGGGCCGAAGTCGTCCCAGCCTCTCGCGCCCCAGCACATCGCTCCGGAGGACACGCCCATGAGCACCGCGCCCCTTTCGAACGCCGCGCGGACGGCCCCGTACATCCCTTTTCCGGACCAGTTCTCGGTCAGAAACTGCAGGTTGCCGCCCGTTTCGTAGATAACGTCAGCGCTTTCGACCTTCTGCGCGACCTCCTCCGGGGACGCGGTCGTGACGAACAGATAGTCCACCTCGAAGCCCGCGGACTCGAACCACGAGATCTTGTCCTCATACCCGTCCAGGCTGTCGCGGGCTGCGGTAGGCACGAACAGCAGCTTAGGGGTGGCCTTGCCGGCGTGCTCAAGGACGATATCGATCAGGGGCTGAAAATGCTCCTGTGTGTCGAACCCGCCGCCGATGGCTATGACCATCCCGGCGCCGGCGTCCTTCGCCGCGGCGGAGAATTCTTCCGCCTCGGCGTCCGTATAATATCTGCCGACGTTTTTCGTCATGAGCCCCGCCATAAGGGTCATGAGCAGCAGCAGAACGGAACCGAACGCCCTGGCCCTTGCGGCAAAATTGTCCATATCGCGCCTCCCGCGGTAATACTTGAAACAACTATAACAAATCAACCGGCGTTTTACAAGAGTAAAGCAGATTTTTGTTGATTTGACCGCGCTTCTGTATTAACATACCCGCAGAACAGACCTGACCGAACGGAGGACGCTCGCATGACCCGGACCGCAGACCTTTCAGGAGAGTGGACGCTTTATTACAAGGACGCCCTGAGCGGAAAACGCCTGACCTTTGAAGACAGGGAGGGCGCGAATGCCGTCCCTGCCGAAGTGCCGGGCAACGTCGAGCCCGACCTCGCCCGGGCGGGGGTCCTGCCGGACGACCTGTTTTTCGGCATGAACACGACCCTTGCCTACAAGACCGAAACGTGGGATTTTTTATATGAACGGACCTTCGACGCTTCGGAAGTCCTCCCCGCCGGGAAAGCTCCCGCCTCCGCGGAGCTCGTCTTCGACGCCGTCGACTGCGCCGCCGAGTACTGGCTCAACGGAGAGAAGATAGGCTCAAGCCGCAACGCCTTCATCCCGCAGCGCTTCCCCGTCGTTCTCAGGGACGGCGAAAACACCGTTTCCGTGCTCATACGCTCCGCC
>JAILDS010000182.1 GCA_024689165.1 Clostridia bacterium | reverse complement strand
CGGGTCCGGCAAGGTCGAGACCGCGACGGGCGAATGCTCCTTCTTCCTCGGCAAATACAGCCATAAGGCGATGATCACCGGGCTTGTTCCCGGCAGGTCCTACGAATACCGCGTCGGCGACAGAGCGAACAACAAGTGGTCCGACGTCGGCAGGTTCACGGTCGACGACGGCGACGACGAGTTCACGTTCATAGCCGTTGCAGACCCGCAGGCAAGCTCGGACGAGAATTTCGCCCAGTCCGCCGCCGTCATGGACGCCGCTCTCCTCACAGCTCCCGACGCGGAGTTCTACGTCGATCTCGGGGACTACGTCAACGACTGCACCATGGAGGAGTGGGAATACTACTTCAAGAATTTCGGGCATATCGACGCGCAGCTGACCCACGTCCCGGTCGCGGGCAATCACGACGGCAACCTCCGCTGGGGCTTCTTCGTCAACATGTTCAACCTCGACTGTGAGGACAACTGGCAGACCCTGACCGGCGCGTACTATTCATTCGACTGGGGCAGCGCTCACTTCGCGGTGCTCAACACCAACGATATGTATCCCATGCAGCTCGAGCAGATCAACTGGCTGAAGAACGACATGAACACCACCGATAAGGACTGGAAGATCGTCCTCATGCACCGTTCGCTCTACTCTGCCGGCAAGAACATCAACAAGCCCGACACCATCGCCATGCGCGAGACGCTTCTGCCCGTCATGGACGAGCTCGGCATCGACCTCGTGCTGTCCGGGCACGACCATATGTACTATCGCTCCAAACAGGTCTATGGCGACGCCGTCGCGCAGTGCCGTTACGTTTATGAGAAGGTGGACGGAAGGACCACGAAGTGCGCCGTCGAACCATCCGGCACGGTCTATATCGTCGCGGACACCTGCGGCACGAAGCGTTACTACGTCCATGAGGACGCGGTCGAACCGATCCTTCAGGTCGCGGACGTCGCCTCCCAGCCGGACGAAAACAAGGCCGGGACCGATCCGGACGGTCTGCGCTGCGCCATGTTCACGACGGTCTCGTTCGAGACCGGGAAGCTGACCTTCAGGGCTTACACCGTAGAGGACGGCACGGGCGACACGCAGCTTTACGACACCTACTGCATATACAAAACACCGGGGCAGAACTCCGCCGAGGCGGACTATTCGCCCCTTCCGACGGATTCCGTCGGGATCTCCGACGACAATTTTTCGCACTTCGTGACAAAGATCATCCAGATGATCTGGGCATACCTCACCAAGCTCCTGCCGAAGGCGCTTGCCGGGATGTTCTGATCCGTTCCGCAGGATTTTGTTTTGAAGCTGGTCAGCTGGAACGTCAACGGACTTCGCGCCGTGATAAAGAAAGGCGAGTTTGATAAAAACCTCGCCGCTCTGCAGCCGGATATCCTGGCTTTGCAGGAAACAAAGCTATCCGAGGGACAGATCGATCTGTCCCTTGAAGGTTTTTATCAGTACTGGAATTACGCAGAAAAAAAAGGCTATTCCGGCACCGCCGTTTTTGCAAAAACAAAACCCGTTTCGGTTTTTTACGGCATGGGCATGCCGGAGCATGACGCGGAGGGCAGGCTCATCACTCTCGAGTATGAGGGCTTCTGGTTCGTCTGCTGCTACACGCCGAACTCCCAGGACGGTCTGCGGCGCATAGATTACAGGATGAAGTGGGAGGACGACTTCAGGGCTTATCTCGTTTCGCTGGACAAAGCAAAGCCCGTTATCGTCTGCGGCGACCTGAACGTGGCGCATGAGGAGATAGACCTCAAAAATCCGGACTCAAACAGGAACAACCCCGGTTTTTCGGACCTTGAGCGCGGTAAGATGACCGAGCTTCTCGGCGCGGGGTTCACAGACTCCTTCCGCTATTTTTATCCGGACAGGCGCGACGCCTACTCGTGGTGGTCGTACCGCGCCGCGGCGCGCGAGCGCAACGTCGGATGGCGGATCGATTATTTCCTCGTATCCGACCGCATAGCCCCGAAAATGACGGACGCTGCCATACGAGCCGAGCTTTACGGATCCGACCACTGCCCGGTGGAGCTTGCCGCCGAACTATAATTTGACCTAACGCAAATTTGACCTAACGCAGATACAGGAGGGGTGAGAATATGGACAAGACGATGCTGTGGTTCGCCCAGCTCGGAGCGAAGGCTCTGCGGCTGTTCTCGTACAACCCGGAGCTCATCCGGCTCGGGCGTGAAGAAAGGACCGAAGAGCGAAAGGCCTTCGCCGTCAAACAGGTAGGAACGTTCTGCTCTTACGCGGAAGAGCGCGCGGGTATAAAATACGACGTGCGCGGACGTGAAAACATCCCCGTTGCCGGGCCTGTCATTTACGCGCCGAACCACACGTCCATGTGGGACGCTCCGGTCATGATAACGAACGGCCGCAATATGCCCGGATTCATCATGAAAGAGGAGCTCGGCAAGATCCCCGGCGCGCATCTGTGGCTTGAGGCTATCGGCTGCGTATTCGTCAAGCGCGACGATATTCGCGACGCCGCGTCCGCCCTTCTCAAGGCGATGGATTTCGTCAACGACGGCGGCTCAATGGTCGTTTTCCCAGAGGGCACCCGCTCAAAGGACGGCAATATGGGCGAGTTCAAGCTCGGAGCCTTCAAGCTGGCTCAAAAAACCGGAGCGCCGCTCGTCCCGGTCGTGATCAAAGGCGCGGCGGACCGTTTTGAAAACAACGGCCGGAAGATAAAGCCCGGCGTGATCGGCGTTGAGTTCCTCAGCCCGGTATATCTCGGCGGCTGTTCCGAAGAAGAGCTTGTAACGGCAGCCGCCGAAGTAAAGCAAAGGCTTGCGGAGAAGCTGGCATGAGAGAGTATCTTGAGCTCAACCGCGGGTGGACTTTCATCCCCGACGGAGGATCGGAAGGTGAAACGGTCGATCTCCCCCACTCCTGGCACCCCATGGGTTCAGACGTCGGGGAGCTCTCCCGTCTGCCTTCCCACGGTACTTACACGCGCGAGGTGATCCTGTCTGCGGACAGATGCTCGGGCTGCATCTTCCTTGAGCTCTCCGGCGTCAGCAGCCGCTGCGAGGTCTACGTCGACGGCAGAAAACTGTGTGAACACACCGGCTCGTCAACGGTTTTCCGCACGGAGCTGACCCGCCTCGTAAAACCGGTCAAGCCCTTTGTCATAAGGCTTGAGGTCTTCAGCGACTGCGCGGAGGTCTTCTCCCCGTACGACGTATGCCGGGGCGGAATTTTCGGAAAGATCGGCGTCATCTCCGTTCCGAAAACGCATTTTTCCCTTTCGGACCACGGGTCACAGGGTATCTACGTCACCCCCGTGCTCGACGACTCGGGAGAAGCGCACGTCTATATCCGCGCGCTCATTGAAAACCCCATCAACTACGACGTCATCTCTTACGTGATATACACTCACGACGACATGGTCGCGGGGTCCTGTCAGGCTGTCCCGAAATCCCCCGACGCGGTGATAAACATCGCCGACCCGATCAAATGGGACACGACCTCGACCGCCCACCTCTACCGTCTGCGCGCGTCAATAGTCCGCGACGGAAAAAGCTACGACGAGCTTGACGTGTTTTTCGGCATAAGGCGCGTCGAGATCGACTCGGAGGGCTTTTTCTCCGTCAACTCCGACGTAAGGCAGCCCCTCTTCGGGGCGCGCTTTTTCAACGACTTCTGGTCGGACGGTTATACCTCCCGCGACAGCGAGGCGGATATAGAGTCCCTCTGCAGGATTGGCGGGAACTGCGTTTTCCTGTCAGGCGGCTACCGAACCGACGACAGCCTGTTCGACGTCTGCGACCGGCGCGGCATCGTTATAGTGAGCGACTTTTCGCTCAACTTCGAAAAAAAAGAACCGTCCTTCGGCTCGCTTCGCGAACTGAGATCCTTCTTTGAGGAATACATCAAGCAGACCTACAACAATCCGAGCGTTCTGTTCAGGAGCATTTATTCCTATCCGACCGCCGCCCTTCGTGAGCAAAACAGAGAGCTGCTTGCGGCGCTGCGCGAATTCATCGATTCGCTCTCTCCCTCCACCATGACCTGCGCGCTTGAGGACAGCCGTTATATCGACGACGGTTACGTTCCCGTCTGCCCGGTCGTCTGTCTGCGCGTCCCGCACGGCGTCGAAGGCGGGGCCGAGCAGCTTGCAGCAGCCGCGGCGGACGCTTTCAGAAAAAAATACCCGTCGGTCTATCTCTCGCTGATCTGCGAGGGCTATTCCTCGGCGGCGACTGCCGAGCGTTCGCGAGAGATATCCGACAACGTACAGGCGCAGTATCATGAGCTCTGGTGGAGGGCCCTTGAAGACAAAATGGGCATCTTCGCCGTTTTCGTCAACTCTCTTTTCGACTGCACCCTGCCCTCGAGCGACCGTAAGCGCGCGATGGGCCTGATCTCCGCCGACAGGTCGCTTTTCAAAAGCGCGTACTGGTTCTATGAGTCAGTCCTGGGCCCCGACGCCTTTATCAAGATCGCGTCCTACACCCTCAGCGCAGACAAAAAGACCGCGGGCATCAAGGTCTATTCCAACTGCCCGCGTCTGAAGCTTTTCATATCCGACCGTGAAAAAAGGATCAAGCCGTTCAGCGAGAGCCGCGGCGTGTTCTATTTTTCCGGCGTAAAGCTTTCACGCGGCGAAACAGAGATCAAAGTCGCATATGACAATCTCTACGATACCGTCGTACTGAAAAGGTGAAGCCATGAAAAAACTGTTTTCTCTCATCCTTGCCGCCGTTTTGCTCCTCACGGCTTCTCCGATCGTCACGCAAGCCGAAGAGGGAGGTCTAGAGATGCTCCACACGGAGGGGAAACGAATCGTTACCGCTTCCGGCGAAGAGATCATCCTTCGCGGAGTCAATCTCGGCGGCTGGATGATGTTCGAGGAATGGTTCACGCCCGTGACCGTCGAATCCGGCTGCGCAGAGGTCCTCGATACGCTCGTTTCTCGTTTCGGCAGCGAGAGGGCTATGGAGCTGCTTCGGCAGTACATGAGCAATTTTCTGACGACCGGCGACATCGCCGACATAGCTTCCATGGGCTTCAACTGCGTCAGGATACCGATCTGGTACAGGCTTTTCCAGTCGGACGACAAGGGCACCTGGTACCTGAACGATTCCGGCGAACCGGATTTTTCGCTGCTTGACGAGATCGTCGACGCCTGCGCCGAAAACGGTGTTTACGCGATCATCGACCTTCACGGCGTACCCGGGTATCAGAACAACTGCGACCACTGCGGCAAAGCGGATTCGCAGAGCTTTTTCAACCTCACCTCTAAGGCGTCCGGTTACAGGGAGCTTATGGTCGAGTTCTGGCGCGTCCTCGCGGAGCATTACGCCGGCAATCCCGCCGTCGCGGCATACGATATACTCAACGAGCCCCTTGCAGACGTTGTCGGGCGCGCCCTTTACACCCCGACGGCATGGAGCTTCTTCGACTCCGCGTACAAAGCCGTCAGATCGGCCGACGCCGACCATATCGTAACGTTTGAGGCGACGTGGCGTTATTCGAGCCTTCCCGACCCGAATACCTACGGCTGGGAAAACGTGATGTACCAGCTGCACCTGTACGACACGACCGACAGGGCATTTGAAGACGCCGTGGTATCGTCTCTGGGCACGTACGACATCCCGTGCTTCGTCGGGGAGTTTTACCCGCGCACGAACGCGACCTTCGACTTCGTCCTTTCGATGTTCAACTATTACTCCGTCTCCTGGTGTCTGTGGACCTACAAGGGCATGAACCCGACATGGTCCGGGCACGGCAATTTCTTCTGCCGTTTCAACAACACTCTGCCCAAAGCGGACGTTTACAACGATTCCTTTGAAGAGATATCCGAAAAGTGGGGAGAATGCCTCAGAAGCGATTCCGGCAATTTCGAGCGGACGGGTTTTTCATGGTTCGTTGAAAAATACGCGGACGGGTTCATCGACTTCCCCGCTCTGACCGAAAACGAGTCTGCTGCGCGGACGAAATACTACAAAAACGCTCTGTCGCTGCTGGAGCTGCTGTATAATATTTGTTCAGATTGTTTGGCAAAGGTTTCAAATGTATTAAAATTTGCTTAACTGAGCAAAATCCTCTTGCAATCATCCGATTTATCTGATAGAATGCATTCAAAAGAAAGTGAGGTGTTATTCATGGGCGGACTTATAGACGAGCTCAAGGGCAACAAGGAAGGTAACGTTAAGGATTTCTTCCAGCTGTTCGACGTTCTCATTGCTTTCATCAACCAGCTTCGCGAGATCATCACCAAGCTGCTTGCAAAGCTTACTGTTGCTGCTGAATAATTATTGTTCTGCAACGCCGGGTAATACCCGGCGTTTTTGTTTTTTCATGCACTGCAGGCAGCGCAGCTACGTCTCCCTGTTATCATAATTCAACCAGAAGGTCCAATAAAAAACGGCGGGGTCTCCCCCGCCGCGTTTTTGATAGGATGATCAGCGACCAAACTGGCAGTCGTTGTTGCCGGAATCGGTGATCCACATCTCAAGCATGTTGATGGGATCGTTGAAGTCGGCGATCCAGCCCTCGCGGGCGAAGTCGAAGTTGCCCTGCTTACGCTCATCAAGGAAGACGTTCCAGTCCTGCTGCTGAATGGTCAGCTCGATACCGAGAACGCTGAGATCCTGCTGGATGGCCTGGGCAATGGCGACGTGGCCGGTGCTCTCATTGGTGAGGTACTCGACCTGGATCGGGGTCTCGGCGGAAAGCTTGCCGTCCTCGCCGAACACAAAGCCGGCGTTCTCAAGCAGAGCCTTGGCCTCGGCGACGGTCGCGTCGGTGTCGTTGACGATGGCGTTGGTGTCAAAGTAAGCGTTGTCGGTCGCGGTGGCCTTGAAGAGGCCGCCGTTGCCGTCGGCCATGCCGAGCGGGATGAAGGAGTTGGCGGCTACCTGGCCGGTCTGGCCGATGTTCTCGCAGATGTAGTCTCTGTCGATAAGGATAGAGAACGCATGGCGCATGTCGGCGGCCTGCTGGGCGGTCTTGCCCTCGAAGATCTCGCTCTTCGCGTTGAAGGCTACATAGTAGGTACCGAGCTCGTCAACGATGTGGAACTCCGGATTGTCGAGAAGGTTCTTGACCTCGTCGGTGGGAACGGAGTCGGCAAAGTCGATGTCGCCGGAATTGTAAGCGGAATAGATGGCGGTGTCGTCGGCGGAAAGCATGAACTGAAGCTTTTCGACCTTAACGGCGTCGGCGTTGTACCAGTAGGGGTTCTTCTCATAGGTCATGGAGACGTCGTGGTTCCACTCGGTGCAGACATAAGCGCCGTTGGAAACGAAGCCGGCCTCGGTGCACCAGCCGCCGGGAGAGGTGAGGTAATCGGCATTGGCCTCGACCGCTTCCTTCTTGACAGGATAGAAGGTCGGGAACGCCATGAGGTCTTCCATGTAGGCGCAGGGAGCGCTGAGGACGAACTCAAGGGTGGTGTTGTCAAGAGCCTTGACGTTGATCTCGCCGTCGTCATAGCCGTCAAAACCGGAGAACATGTAGCCGTAGTCGGCAGCGGTCTCTTCGGAGGAAGCGCGCTTCCAGGAGTACTCGAAGTCGGCGGCGGTAAGGTCGCTGCCGTCAGACCACTTCAGGCCCTCTTTAAGGGTGACGGTGTAGGTAAGGCCGTCCTCGCTGACGACGTAGCTCTCGGCGCAGGCGGGAGCGCAAACGCCGTTGGCGTCGTAGGTGTACAGGCCGGAGAAAGAGTTAGCGGCAAGGCAGGCGCCGTCAACAGAGCTGTTCAGAGCCGGATCAAGGTAATCGGGCTCGGAGGCAAGGTTGAGCTTGAGCGTGTCCGATCCGTTGGACATCTCGGTGTACATGAAGAACTTCGTGGCATACTTGTTGGAGTAGATGCCGGACACGTAATCCTTCTGCATGTAGATGTCGTTGTAGTAGTAGATGGGAATGACGCACCATGTGGACATGAGGATGTCCTCGGCCTGATGCATGAGCTCCACGCGCTTTGCGAAATCGGTCTCCGCCTTGATCTGCGCGATGAGTTCGTCGTACTGTGACCACTCGGTGGCCGGGTCGAGCTTGAGCTCGGAGACGTCGATCACTTCGACGGGGGCGGCTGCGGGCGTAGTATCGGCTTCGCTCGCGTCCGGAGCAGCGGTGGTGTCGGGCTCGGTCTTGCCGCCGCATGCCGCCAGAGCGACTATCATAGCGACGACAAGAAGAATGGGAAGAACTTTCTTCATTGGATTACCTCCATGATTTTTGCCGTTTAACGGCATTTTGATCGCCGGACGACAGCCGCCGTTCCGGCTATAATTAACCGCCTTTTCCCCTCGGCGGGTAATTATCTGTTGAAGCAGGCCACCATATGGCCGTTGCCCCTGTCCGTCAGCGACGGGCAGGACTGCGCACACTGCTCGGTGGCGTAGCGGCAGCGTGTGCGGAAGGCGCAGCCCGACGGCATGTTCAGCGGCGACGGCACATCGCCTTCGAGCAGGATCCTTTTCCTTGAGCGGGCGATATCCGGGTCGGGGATGGGCACCGCGGAGAGAAGAGAGATAGTGTACGGGTGCATCGGGTTGTTGTTCACGTCATCCGCGTCAGCTATCTCGACGATCTTGCCGAGGTACATGACCGCGATCCTGTCGGAGATATGGTGCACGACAAGAAGATCGTGCGCGATGAAGAGATACGCGACCCCGAGCTTGTCCTGCAGCTCCTCGAACATGTTTATGACCTGAGCCTGGATGGACACGTCGAGCGCCGAGACCGGCTCGTCGCAGACGATGAACTGCGGCTCCGCCGCGAGGGCGCGGGCTATGCCTATCCTCTGGCGCTGGCCTCCCGAAAACTCATGCGCGTAGCGTCTGGCGTGCTCCGCGTTGAGCCCGACCGTCTCCATGAGCGACAAAATCCGCTCACGGCGCTCCGCTTTCGTTTTATAAAGACCGTGGACGTCGAGCGGCTCGCCGATGATGTCCTCAACGGTCATTCTGGGGTCAAGAGAGGAATACGGGTCCTGAAAGACCATCTGCATCCTGCGGCGCATCTGCTTGATGTTGCCCTTTTCGACACGCTCGCCGTTGAAATAGACTTCGCCGGACGTCGGCGTGTAAAGGTGTATCAGCGACCTGCCGACGGTCGTCTTGCCGCAGCCGGACTCGCCCACGAGCCCGAGCGTTTCGCCGGGATTGACGTAAAACGACACGTCGTCGACCGCCTTGAGCGGCTTAGTGCCGAAAAAACCGGTTTTGACCGGAAAATACTGCTTGAGGTTCCTGACCTCCACGAGCGGAGCGCTCATACTGCAGCGCCTCCTTCCTCAAACGCTTGTTTGACGTTCATCCAGCAGGAAGCTTTGTGGTTTTCGTTGATCTCAAGCTCCTCCGGCACACGGTCGAGGCAGATCTTCATGGCGTTGTCGCAGCGGGCGCAGAATGAACAGCCCTTCGGCAGGTTGAGCATATTGATGGGTGTTCCTGCAATGGGGACGAGCCGCTCCTTCATGTTGTTGACGTTCGGGATCGAGCGGAGCAGACCTTTTGTATATTCATGCTTCGGGTGATAGAAAATCTCCGAAGCCGTACCGCGCTCGCATATCCTGCCGCCGTACATCACGACGACGTTGTCGCACATCGAGGCTATGACGCCGAGGTCGTGGGTCACAAGTATGACCGCCATGCCGAGCTTGAGCTGGAGCTCCTGTATGAGTTCGAGTATCTGGGCCTGGATAGTCACATCGAGCGCGGTAGTCGGCTCGTCGGCTATAAGGATGTCGGGCTCGCAGGCGAGCGCCATGGCGATCATGACCCTCTGGCGCATGCCGCCTGAATGCTCGAACGGGTACTGCTTGACGCGCTTTTGAGGCTCGTTGATGCCGACAAGCTCAAGCAGCTCGATGACCCTTTCGTCCGCCTCTTTGCCTCGCTTATCGGTGTGGAGCACGACGGCCTCCTTGAGCTGGCTGCCGATGGTGAACACGGGGTTGAGGGACGTCATGGGATCCTGGAATATTATCGAGCAGCTCTTGCCGCGGAATTTCTGCATCTGCTTCTCGGAGAATTTCGACAGATCGTCGCCTTTATAGAGGATCCTGCCGCCGACTATCCTGCCGGTATCCGCGAGTATCTGCATTATCGAATAAGCGGTCACGGACTTGCCGGAACCGGATTCGCCGACTATACCCAGTATCTCGCCCGGGTCAAGGTGGAAGCTCACGCCGTTTACGGCCTGGACCTCGCCGGCGTCGGTGAAGAAGGACGTATGGAGATCCTGAACGTCAAGAAGATATTCGCTCATACCGTCACCTCTTAAGCTTCGGGTCGAAAGCGTCGCGAAGACCGTCGCCGAGCAGGTTCAGAGATAAAACTATAAGGCAGATCATCGCCGCCGGGAATATGAGCTTGTAAGGATAGCTCTCAAGTCCGCTCCTCGCCGCGTTCGCGAGCGAACCGAGTGACGGCATGGGGGCTTTTACGCCGATACCGACGAAGCTCAGGAAGCTTTCCGTGAAAATCGCCGACGGGATCTGAAGCGCCGTTGAAATGATTATGACCGAAAGGCAGTTCGGCAGAATATGCTTGCGGATGATCCTCGAGGGTCCGGCGCCTATCGTCTTGGCTGCGAGAACGTACTCGTTCTCTTTGATGGAAAGGATCTGGCCCCTTATCAGCCTCGCGAGCCCGACCCAGTAGAGCAGTCCGAACACTATAAAAAGGCTGACCATGTTCGTGCCCAGCTTTGAGAGCAGGGAACCTGCGGGGAACTGAAGGATATCGTTGAGCACGACCGACAGCAGTATGATCATCAGCATGTCAGGCAGAGAATAGATGATGTCGACGATACGCATCATTATAAGGTCGACCTTGCCGCCTATATAACCCGAGATCGAGCCGTAGATCATGCCTATGATAAGGACTATAAGACTCGCGAACAGACCGATGGAAAGGGATATCCGGGTCCCGTAGATCACGCGGACGAAATAGTCGCGGCTGAGCTCGTCCGTCCCGAAAATATGCGGAAAACGCGTCCCGCCCTTGGCGATATACTCCTGCTCGAGCACGCTGTAGGCAAACGGGGCGAGATTCTGCGCGCCTTTATCGCGCCTGCCGTTGACGGAGAGTATCTCGTCATAGCTGTAGGGCACGATCATCGGAGCGATTATTATAACGAGTATAATCAGAAGCAGTATACCGATGCTCGCGACGGCGAGCGGGTTTTTGAAGAGCTTGCGCATACCGTCCTTGAAAAAGGTAGTGCTTTTGCTCATCACGTCCTGCTGGCGCTTTTCTTCCTCTGTCGCAGGGATAAAATCGGCGGAGCCGAATTTCGAAAGGTCGAGCTGCATGCTCAGGGGTTTTTTCTTCGGCAGCTTTCCGGAGGCCATATTAGGATTGTTTTCCATCTTCGCGCCCCCTTAATCGTACTGGATGCGCGGATCGACGGCCTTGTAAAGAAGGTCGCAGATCACAGTCGCAACGACCATCAGAGTGGCGAGGAAGATCGTGGTCGCCATGATCATCGTGTAATCACGGTTGGTTATCGCGGAAACGAACTTACTGCCGAGACCGCCGATGGTGAAGATGGTCTCGATTACCATCGAGCCGGTGATTATGTACGCTATCTGCGGACCGGCGTAGGTGATGACCGGTATGAGGGAGTTCCTCAGGGCGTGCTTGAAGATCATTTTGAACTTGGAAACGCCCTTGGCTCTCGCGGTGCGGATATAATCCTGGCTGAGAGCGTCGAGCATGCTCGTCTTCGAAAGCCTTGTTATATACGCCATCGGGTACGCCGCAAGGGAAATGACCGGGAGCACGTAATTCGGGTTTTTCGGCGTCCACGCAGGGAACCAGCCCAGCTTGTTGCAGAACACCAGCAGCAGCAGCGTAGCGAGCACGAAACTCGGGACCGCGGTGAACAGCGTCGAGAAGAAAACTATGAGCCGGTCCGGCAGCTTGTTGCGCATCAGCGCGGCGGTAGAGCCGAACACCGACCCCAGAACGAGGGCTATCGCCATGGCCGATACGCCGAGACGCGCAGATATCGGGAACGATTCGCTTATGATGTCGCTTATCTCGCGCCCGTTCTTGAGTGAAACTCCGAAATCCAGCTCGAGGAATTTTTCACCTTTGAAAACGTTTCCGAAGTGCAGGATATTGCCCATGTATGACAAAAACTGTTGCCATACGGGCCTGTCGAGCCCGTATCTGGCGTTGAGGGCGTTGATCGTCGCCTCGCTCAGCGCCTTTTCGCGGTTGAACGGACCGCCGGGCACGGCATGCATGGCAAAAAAAGTGATGGCGCAGATTATGAGCACCGTCACTATCGCCAACAGCAGCCGCTTGACCACGTATTTGACCATGATGACTCCCCTGTCATGAAAAATCGGCTCTCTCAGCCGAGTGATTTTGAATAATTATATATAATATATTATTTTTTGTCAAGGGGAATCGACTCTTAAAAAGGTTACAAGAAGTTACGGCTATAAGCAACACCGCACAAACAGCGGCGCACGGCCAGCTTGATTATTATTTCGTCATCCCGCACAAACCCTCCTTGAAAACAGTCAGTTTTACTGCGTCGGTTTTTTACGAGCTGACAAAAAATCCTGCTGCGCAATCCGCACACCTTATTTATATAGTGTTGCTTTTAAAAAACATATAAAAGTCGCACTTTATCATTCCGTTGTAAAGTTTTCTTCTTTTGTCGGCTTTCCTGCCGAAGCGGGCATCAAACTCCTCGTCGGGCGTAAGGACACCATAGGTCCATCCCCTGCGCCTGACGAACTTTTCCCCCATGAGAGCGTAAAGCTCCGAAACCGCCGCAGAGTCCAGCAGTCTTTCGCCGTACGGGGGATTGGTGATCAGCGTTCCGAAGTCCGTTTCAGGCTCGAAATCGGCTATGTCGGCGACCTTGAAATCAATAAAGTCCGATACTCCGGCCCGTTCGGCGTTTAGCCTTGCGATGTCGACGGCCTCAGGATCGATATCCGAAGCGTAGGCGAAAAACGGCACGGATCTGTTTTCGAGCGAGCGGGCAAGCTGCCTTTCGGTATCGAAGACGCTTTTGCCGACCATGCTCCAGTTTTCCGCGGTAAAGGAGCGGTTTATGCCGGGAGCGATATTCGCCGCCGTCAGCGCAGCCTCGACGGCGATGGTCCCCGAGCCGCACATCGGGTCGTAAAAGGTATGCGTCGGGCGAAGTCGTGCGCAGCTGCACAGCGCGGCGGCAAGCGTTTCCTTGAGAGGGGCGGTCTTCGATACCGGGCGGTAACCCCTTTTGTGAAGGCCCGCGCCGGAAGAATCCACGGCGAGCGTGACGCGGTTTCTCATGATGGAAAACCGTATCTGGAACAGCGCTCCGGTCTCTTCGAAAAATGTCTTGGAGTATTTTGCGGCAAGAGAGTCGACGACCGCCTTTTTGATGATAGACTGGCAGTCCGAAACGCTGAACAGGTCCGAATTCAGCGAATAGCCCTTGACCGGAAAAGCGTCAAGGGGCCCTATAAGCCCGGACCAGGCCAGCGCCTTCGTGCCCTCAAAAAGCTCGTCGAAGGAATGAGCCTCAAATGACCCGACCTCGACAAGCACCCGTTCCGCGCAGCGCAGCCGGATATTCGCCCGGGCAAGGATATCAGCGCCGCCGCTGAAATTCACGCGGCCGTTTTCGGCGCGGACGTCGGAAGCGCCGAGGTCGCGGAGCTCGTCCGCTATGATCCCCTCGAGGCCGAGCAGGCAGGGGATAAACATCGAAAAGGTCATGATTCCACCATCTATCGGAGCGCGGCTTTTTGAAGCCGTCTTTGGAAACAGCGCGCCGCTACGCTCTCAGCTGCGGCAGTATGAGCTGCGCGAGGTTGAAATAAACGAGCACCGTACAGGTATCGACAAGCGTGGTCAAAAGAGGGGTCGCCATCAGGGCAGGGTCAAGGTGTATCGCCTTTGCGAGCATGGGCAGCGTACAGGCTATGCATTTTGCGAGCACGACTGCGAACATAATCGAAAGAGCTATGGTAATGGCGACGTACGGGTCTTTGTACTGGACGAACACCCTGATCCCGTTGAAGACCGCCAGCACCGAGGAACAGATAAGCGCGACGCGGAACTCCCGCCACAGCGCTTTCGGGTAATCCCGCAGACGGATCTCGTCGGTAGCGAGACCGCGTATTATCATCGTCGAAGCCTGCGTGCCGGAATTGCCGCCCGTGTCCATGAGCATCGGCACGAAGGACACCAGCAGCGGCACGGTCGCGAACGCCGTCTCAAAGTGTTCGAGTATGCTTCCCGTAATGATCGCCGTGAACATGAGGAAGATCAGCCACGGCAGACGGTTAGCCGCCTGTTTGAAGACCGAGGTGTGGAAATATGTGCTCTCGCTCGGCACGATGGCGGCCATTTTTTCGAAGTCCTCGCTGACCTCGTCGTTGAGGACGTCGACCGCGTCGTCGACGGTGACTATGCCGACGAGCCTGTTCTCGGAATCCACCACTGGCAGGGCTATGTAGCCGTACTTTGCGAAGGCCTTGGCGACGTCCTCCTTGTCGTCGGTCGTCTTTACGCTGATGATGTTTTCATCCATCAGGTTCCCGACCGTCTCGTTATCCGGCGACACGAGCAGATCCTTGAGCGATACGATGCCGGCGAGCACCCGTCTGTCGGTCAGGATGTAGCAGGTGTAGATCGTCTCCTTATCCACGCCGTCTGCGCGGATGCGCGCGATGGCCTCGCCGACCGTCATATTCTCTTTCAGATCGACGAATTCCGTCGTCATCAACGCGCCGGCGCTGTCCTCGGGAAAGCGAAGGAGCGCGTTTACGGATTCGCGCTGTTCTCTTGGCGTATTGCGCAGGATACGCTTGACA
>JAILDS010000167.1 GCA_024689165.1 Clostridia bacterium | reverse complement strand
GGGGTCGGCGGGCGGCGCGTCGGTGGTGGCCTCCGCGGTCGGCGGCTCGGCGGTCGTCGGGTCAGCGGTGGTGGGCTCGGCAGTCGTCGGCTCAGCGGTGGTGGGCTCGGCAGTCGTCGGCTCAGCGGTCGTCGGCTCGGTGGTGGGCTCGGCGGTCGTCGGCTCGGTGGTGGGCTCGGCAGTCGTCGGCTCGGTGGTGGGCTCCTCGGTGGTGGACTCGGTGTCGGGCTCCTCGCCGGAGAACGCTACGGTAGCGTTCTGGCCTACAAGGCCGTAGCTGTCGTCGGAGATGATCTCAACGGCGATCTCGGTCGTCCCGGTGGCGTCAAGGACGTCGAAGTTTATGATAAGGGCCTCGAAATTCTCGACGTTCACTTCATCCTCAGCGTCCTCATAGAATTCGGCGTCAAGGTTCTCCTTGAAATAACCGCCGATGTCGACAAGGCCGGCTTCGCCGCCGTTGACCTCGGTGGTCAGAGCGCCGTTCTCGGTGTCGGCAGCGAGCTTGGTGTCGGCGCCGTTCTTCTTATTCTTATACGAAAGCTTGGCGGCGTCGTAATTGAGGTGGAACTGGAAGGACTTCAGCCCGATGCAGTTTTCGAAATTGATGGTGACTGAAACGACGGCAGCCTCGGCGTCGTACTCGGCGGTAGCGACAATGGCCTTATCGGCGGCGGAAGCGCTGACTACGAGAGCGACGAGAGCGGTGGTCGCGAGCAGCGCGCTGAGCACTACCGCGATGATTTTTTTGGACATCTTCATTAAACGCACTCCTTTACGGAAATAATGTGTTTAGTATTATAGAATAATCGTTCCGGTTTGTCAATACTTTATTTTTGCGGGTAGAATTCGGCAAGGTTGTCCATGCCCATCTCCCTTTCGCCGCGTTCTATATCGCGGATCATTTCCGTGAGCTTCGTGTTCACCGGCGCGTCGACCCCGTACTCTTCGGCTTTTTTCGCGAGGTAGCCGTTGAAGATATCGACCTCCGTCTTCTCGCCGTTGAGAAGGCTCTGAAGCGTCGACGGCTTGACGTCGGCGTACTTGGTCTTGCCGACGAGCTTGACGACGAGGCTGCACAGCCTGTTGTATATCTCGGCGTCGGAGAGCATCAGGAAGCGGTAGTCGAGCAGCAGCCCGTACTTCGGCACGTTCACGCCCATGGCCCGGGCGACGTACATGCCCTCGCGCGCTATCGACAAAAACAGTCTCTGGGCGCGCTCGTCGTCGAGCAGTACCCCGAGCGTCTTGCCGGTTATCGCGGCGGTCGCGTTGATGCAGCAGTTGATTATCAGCTTGGAAAACTGCCGTCTGAGCAGCTCCGTGGTCACCTTCGTCGGCACTACGGAATTGTACATGGCGCAAAGGGCGTTCAGCTTCTCGTTGACGGTATCGTCCGCCATGCCGACGTACATCTCGCCGCCGCTGGTCATTTCGACCTCATTGGCGGAGAGCTTGGTCGCACCGAAGCCGATCATGCAGCCCGCAGTGCGCTTTTCTCCGACGACGGAGGCAAGCTCCTGAGTGCAGATGCCGTTCTGCATGCCCATCACGACGGAGTCTTCCTTCAGATAGGGAAGGATGCTCTTCGCCGCAGCGGTAAGGGCAAGGTATTTGACGCACAGTATGACGATGTCGTACTGTCCGTCAAGCTCGTCGTAAGAGCCGATGGCGTTGACCCTCGCGGTCACGTTCCCGGCGGCGCCGGTGAGCTTCAGCCCCTCTGAATTGATCTTTTCGGCAGCGCCCGGCGCGATCTCGAGCAGGTCGACTTTATACCCGCCCCTGCACAAAAGCGCGCAGAGCGTCCCGCCGATGGCGCCGCAGCCGATGATCAAAGTCCGGTATTCGGTCATATCAAAGTCCTCCGTTATCAAGCTTCGCATCGACTATACTACATCGCCGGTTCTTTGTCAAAGCCTTAATTGACTTTATCCCTCCCGGGGTTTACAATCCTCCCCGGGGGTGATGCAGATGTACGCGAATTACCACACTCACACGTTCCGCTGTACTCACGCGCGGGGAACGGAGAGAGAATATATCGAGACGGCGGTCGCCGCCGGGATGAAGGTGCTGGGCTTTGCCGACCACTCTCCGTACCCGTTTGAGGACATACACTATTCCGGCTTCCGGATGAGGTGCGCCGAGCTTGCGGATTACTGCGAGACCCTGCGCTCCCTGCGGGAAGAATACAAAGACGTCATAGATATAAGGATCGGCCTCGAGGCGGAGTATTACCCCGCTCACTTCGCCGACCTCTGCGCCCTGGCGGACGAAAACGGCGTGGAATACTTCATCATGGGCCAGCATTTCACGTGCAACGAGTACGACGGCGGGGAATGGTCGAACAAGGGCTACTCCTTCCGTGAGACGACGGACCCGAGGTGCCTTGAAAAGTACTGCAGCCAGGTCTGCGAGGGCATAGAGACCGGAAGGTTCCTGTACGTCGCGCACCCCGACCTCATCCGGTTCACCGGCGACAGGGACGTTTACGCAGAACAGGTCGACAGGATCATAACCCTGTCGAAAGAGCGCGGCATGCCGCTCGAGTACAATCTGCTCGGGCTTGACGACGGCAGGCACTACCCCAACCCGGTCTTCTGGGAGCAGGCGGCAAAACGCGGCGCGAAGGTCGTACTCGGCTGCGACGCGCACGACGCGGAAAGGCTCGACCGTCCCGATCTCGAAAAACGCGCGGTCAGGTATCTTGAGACGCTCGGCATGGCGCCGGAAAAGGAACTCGTACTCCCGAAAAGAATTTAAGGAGATATAAAAATGAGCAGGATCTTTGAGATAGACCCGAATTTCAGGGTCGAGACCTCCTCCGGACATGAGGACGCCGTATTCTTCGACCCGAGGAAGGAACCGTTCAAAATATACGGCGTGTTTTATGAAAACGGGATGTTCCGCCGGCTGCCCGAAGCGGTCGCGGAAAGGGTCGGCGAGGGCGTCAAATATCTTCACGCCAACACCGCCGGCGGCAGGCTGCGTTTCAGGACGGACAGCCCGTATATCATCATCAACGCGAAGATGTCGGGGGTGGAGCACTTCCCGCATTTCCCGATAAGCGGCTCAGGGGGCTTCGATCTGTACGTCGACGGGGTCTACGCCCGCTCGTTCATGCCTCCTGCGGATATGAAAGACGGATTTGAGAGCTCTGCGGAGCCTGGGGAGACCGGCATGCGCGACGTGCTCATCCACTTCCCGCTGTATTCCAACGTGAACTCGCTCGCCGTAGGCCTGAAGGCAGGCTCGGCGGTCCTGCCCGGCGGCGGCTACCGCGATATACCGCCCGTCGTTTACTACGGCTCCTCGATCACTCAGGGCGGGTGCGCGTCGCGACCCGGCAACGCGTATGAGAACATCGTTTCGAGGGAGCTCGGAGTCGACCACGTAAACCTCGGTTTTTCGGGCAGCGCAAAGGGAGAGGACGAGATCACGGAATATATCGCCGGGCTGGACATGTCCGCCTTCGTGCTCGACTACGACCACAACGCGCCGACCGCCGGGCACCTGAAAAGCACGCACGAAAAGATGTTCCTCGCCATCCGCGAAAAGCACCCGGTCATACCTGTAATAATGATGTCGCGCCCGAAATATATACTTACGGAAGACGAGAAGCGGCGCAGGGGCGTCGTCCTCTCAACGTACGAGCGCGCCGTCGCGGCCGGGGACGAACACGTATTCTTCCTTGACGGGCCGGCGCTCATGGCCCGGGCGAAAAACGACGGGACGGTGGACGACTGCCACCCCAACGACCTCGGGTTCTTCTCCATGGCGCAGGCGCTGACTCCCGTGCTCGGCCCGGTATTGTGACGTATTCTTCACCGTGGAAATATTGAAAATCGCCGGGCGATATGGTACAATACGTCTGCGCCGAGCGGAGGCGGAACCGGGCGAGACAGCCCGCCGCTGAGAGCAAGACGCAGATATCGTGGGGGGGCTTTTCCCCGCAAACGAAACTGCGGCGCGCGAGCGCCGCATTCTTCATGAAAGGAGCGTTTATCATGCCCTGGACCATCATTATTCCCGCACTCATCGCCGCAGCGGCCGTTATTGCGCTTCTCCTCGCCAGCTACGTAAAATCCCCGCCCGACATGGCGTTCATCATATCCGGCGTAAAGAAAACGCCGAGGATCCTGATAGGCCGCGCGGGCGTGAAGCTCCCGATCTTCGAGAGGCTCGACCGTATCTATCTGGGTCAGATATCCGTAGATATCAAGACCGACACCTTCATCCCCACAAACGACTTCATCAACGTCAAGGTCGACGCGGTCGCAAAGATCCGCGTCAGGAACGACAAGGAAGGCCTTCTGCTGGCAATGAAGAACTTCCTGAACAAAAAACCCGAAGCCATCGCGATGGAGCTCCAGGATTCCCTTCAGGGCAACATGCGTGAGATCATCGGCACGCTGAGCCTCAAGGCTATCAACACCGACCGTGACTCCTTCTCCGACCAGGTCATGGAAAAAGCGTCGAAGGACATGGACAAGCTGGGCATCGAGATCCTTTCCTGCAACATCCAGAACGTCATCGATGAGAACGGCCTGATCAAAGACCTCGGTATGGACAACACCGCCAAGATCAAAAAGGACGCCGCCATCGCCAAGGCACAGGCAGACAGGGACGTCGCTATCGAGCAGGCAAAGTCCCAGAAGAGCGCCAACGACGCGAGAGTCGAGGCCGAGACCGAGATCGCCCGCCGCAACAACGAGCTCGACATCCGCAGGAGCGAGCTCAAGAAGCTGGCGGACGTGAAGAAGGCCGAGGCGGACGCCGCTTACGAGATCCAGCGCCAGGAGCAGGAAAAGGCCATAAAGGCAGCGACCGTCAACGCCGAGATCGCCAAGGCGGAGCGCGAGACCGAGCTTCGCGCGAAGGAGGTCCAGGTCAGGGCCCAGGAGCTCGAAGCATCCGTGAACAAGGTCGCCGAGGCCGAAAAGTACCGCGCCGAGCGCGAGGCGGAAGCCCAGCTCGAGGTCCAGAAGAGGCAGGCCGAGGCGAAGAAGTACTCCGCCGAGCAGGAGGCCGCCGGCATCAGGGCCAAGTACGAGGCCGAAGCCGAGGGCATCCGCATGCGCGGCGAGGCTGAGGCCGAGGCAGCCAGACGCAAGGGTCTCGCGGAGGCCGAAGCGATGGAAAAGAAGGCCGAGGCTTACCAGAAGTACAACGGCGCGGCAATGGCCGAGATGATGATCCGCATCATGCCCGACATGGCCGCAGCGATCGCAAAACCCATGGAGTCAATCGACAAGATCAACATCTACGGGGGCGGCGCAGGCTCAGGCGCGGACGCCGCAAACATCTCCGCCAACATCCCCGTCATTATCAGGCAGGTAATGGACACCATGTCCGACGCCACGGGCGTCGACCTCACGGAGATCATGCGCTCCGGTACATACGACGCGAAAGTCAACCGCAACATCAACGTCACAGGTATCCCGGGCGTGACCGTCAACACGGGCGAAGCCGCAGAAAAGGGCGGTCAGACCGGAACGGACGCCGCGGACAGCGCCGAAGGCGCCTCCGCCGCCGACTCCGCCGAATAACTCGGCGCAAACCCTTCGCCCCCGCCGGAAGGCGGGGGCGATCTGCGTTCCGAAGCGGGACCACAGTGCATATTTCCAGGTAGTAGTTAAGAACGAAACGTTACCTTCTGCCCCGGTAGCGCGGCACCTCAGTGCCGCTCGCCCGAAGGGCAAAAACCAAGTATGAAAAAAGAACCTGTAAGGGGCAAGATCTGCACATCGGTAAATCAGAGTAAGCGGGACCGTGCCGCGTGTGCAGATCGTTGCGTACCGACGACGTAGGGGCGACCCGCGTGGTCGCCCGATGTTCCGCGGGGGTACCCGCCGCGGAACACGGCGCCCGACGGGCAAACACCGCGTGAATTATTAATCATTTCCGTGTGGACCGTGTTTTTATACGTTCACGTTGTCAGAAAACCTTCGGTTCGTTCGCGCCCCGTGTTTCGGGCGACCACACGGGTCGCCCCTACTGCGTCGGTACGAAACCGGCTTCTTATGACAACACCATTTCTTACCCAAAACTTACCGATGTGCTGAACCTTACACCTGCCTATAAGTATAATTCGACTCAGGCCTTTTTGCTATCCGCTATCAGCTATCTGCTATCGGCTGATATCACTTCATCCTTCATACTTCATCCTTCATCCTTAATATGCCGCCGCCCCCGCTTTCGCGGGGGCGGCGGGCTTGCTGCGCTATACGCGCGTCATACTATCTTGAACGTCTTTTTGACCGTGCCGGTGTAGTTGCCCGTGCCGGTTATCGTAACGGTGTACGTGCCCTTCGCCTTGCACGCGCCGGACCACGCCACTGTGTAATGGGTCCCTTCCGTGAGTTTGTAGCCGGCGGCGTTCTTCACCGTTACCGTCGGCTTCTGCACCTTGCCGTTGTAGGTAAAGCTCGTGGCCGACAGCGTCACCCGGGAGGCGGCGAGAGCCTGCGCGTTGATCTTGAAGGTCTTTTTGACCGTCCCGGTGTAATAGCTGCCCTTCGCGGTCACCGTCACGGTGTAGGTCCCGGTGTTCTTGCAGCCGCTCGAATACGTCACGGTGTAGCTCGTGCCTTCGGTCAGCACTTTGCCCTGCGCGTTCTTTACCGTCACCGTCGGTTTCTGCACCTTTGCATTGTAGGTGAAAGAGGTCGCCGACAGCGTTACGCGGGACGCCGCAAGCTTCTGCTTCGTGATCCTGAAGGTCTTTTCGACCGTGCCTGAGAAATAGCTGCCCTTGGCGGTGATCGTCACCGTGTAGGTCCCGGGTTTCTTGCAGCCGGTCGAGTACGTTACCGTGTAGCTCGTGCCCTCGGCAAGTGTAGTGCCTGCGGCGGACTTGACCGTAACGGTCGGCTTCTGCACCGCGCCGTTATACGCCTTGGAACTCCACGACAACGTCACGTTCGCC
>JAILDS010000163.1 GCA_024689165.1 Clostridia bacterium | reverse complement strand
TCTGCTTTGTTCATTTGAGTTGTCCTCCTGTAAATTTGGCTGATACAGCTGCAAAAAATATATTAAAGACGCGCCTTTGCGCGTGCTTTAATCGAATTAGCGGGCAACGGACGCCTCGGCGTCCTTCGCCTTGTCCCAAAGCCTGTCCATTTCGGCGAGAGTCATGTTTTTGAGGTCCATGCCGCTGTCGGACGCCATTTTCTCAACGGCCGCGAAACGGGACACGAATTTATCGCAGGCACGGTGCAGCGCCTGTTCCGGATCGACGCCCAAAAAGCGCGCGGCGTTGACCGCGGAGAAAAGAAGGTCGCCGAGCTCCTCCTCGACGCGGCCTTCTGCGGATTTTGCATCGACGGCGTCGCGCAGTTCGCCGAGTTCCTCTTCGAGCTTGTCCATGGCGCCGGAAAGCTCGTCCCAGTCGAAGCCGGCTTTGGCGGCTTTTTTTTGGATCTTCTCGGCTCTCCAGAGGGAAGGAAGGACCTTGCACACGGAATCCATCGCGTCGGCAACCGTATCCTGCTTCTTTTCGATCCTCTTTATGGCGTCCCAGTTGTCAAGGACCTGATCGCTGCCGGACACGCGGACGTTCCCGAAGACGTGCGGGTGACGGAGCAGGAGCTTGCGCACTTCGGCGTCGGCCACGTCGTCGATGTCGAACCTGCCGCGATCACGCTCGATGTCGCTGTGGAAAAGGACCTGAGTGAGCACATCGCCCAATTCCTCGCGCATATGCTCCGCGTCGTCCTCTTCTGCGGCCTCGAGATATTCGTAGACCTCCTCGAGGAAGTTGCGGCTTATGCTGTCATGAGTCTGCTCCCTGTCCCACGGGCAGCCGTCGGGAGAGCGGAGCAGCGAAATGAGCTCGACAAGGTCGTAGAGACCGTATTTCGATCTGTCAACAAAATCTATCATACTTTTATCCTTCCTGCAACTGTTTTTTCATAAAAAAGCCCGATTTTCAAAGCTTTTTGTGTGATCGCTCCGGTTTTGTGACTTTTTCGTCCGCCGCCGCATAAGCGCTGCGCGGTCATTTGAGATGAAGCGCGCGGGCGATCCTCTCGCCGCCCTTCACAAAGCGCATATCTTCCCGGCTGACGGCCCCGGTAGCAATGATGAGCACGCCGTATATCACGACGGCTGTGAGCACTGCGGCGCACATATACAGCGCCATTGCCATGTGCCCCATGCCGAGAGCGCCGGACAGCAGCTTAGATATCACGCTGTAGGACGCCCAGGCGCCCACGCCCATGACGGCCGCGCAGAAAAACGGCGCGAGGAAAGCCTTTTTGAACGACGGCCTGTTCGGGACCTTCAGCAGGATGTATCCAATGTTCAAAAGTGATATCACACCGTAGCACGCGAGCGTGCCGACAGGGCCGCCGAGTATGTTCACGGACGGCGAGCCCACCGCGAACCAGGTTATGAGGATCTTGACGGCGCCGCCGACGGGAAGCGTCAGCACGGTGAATTTTTCAAAGCCGTTTGCCTGGAGCACGGCAGTCGTCGTGAGCTGCGTGCAGACGAGATAGGAAGCGACGCCCATGATCGCCAGGAGCACCGGGCCGTTGGGATCGCTCCCCCAGTAAAGCACGTTGAAGATCGGAAAGGCGAGCACGGTCAGCCCTATGCCCGCCGGCATGGCTATCAGATTGCCGAGCTTTAAGGCGGACTCCATGACGAGCTTTGACTCTCTGCCGTTTCTTTCCGCGACCGCCGCCGCGATCGCGGGCACGGCGCTCACGGTTATGGGGACGATGAACGCGGCGGGCAGATTGAACAGCGTCTGCGCCTTGCCGAACACTCCGTAGAGGACCTTTGCGGTCTCATAGGAAAAGCCCGCGCCTGCCTGAAGACGAAGGAGTATAAGCTTCGTGTCTATCAGGTTTATTATGTTCATCAGCGACGCGCCGATGGTAATGGGCACTGAAACGGCCAGTATCGTCCTCACCGTTTTTCCCACGGAGTCGGGGAGAGTCGGGTCGGACTTGGGCTGGACGGACACATCCGCCCTCCGCTTGTAGCGCAAGAGGATGGGCACAACGATGAGAAGTCCGGCCGTTACACCGGAAATAGCGCCCGCGGTCACCACCGGAGTGCCGAAGCCGCGCCTGAACAAAAGCCATGCCGCCGGCAGGCCGATGAGCAGCTTTCCGAGCACCTCCGTCACCTGAGAGATAGCGGTGGGGACCATGTCTCCGAGGCCCTGGAAATAACCGCGGAAGACCGCGATGATGCAGCACAGCAGCACTGCGGGTCCGAGCACACGGATGGCGAGCGTGATCTCGCCGTCACCCATGAAATCCGCAAGCAGCTGCGGGAACGCGACCATGATCAGAGCGCAGAGCGCGCCGATGGCGGAAAACGGTATGAGCGCGGAGCGGAATATCCGGCGCACCTGCCTGTCGCGGCCGAGAGCCGCAGAGGAGGAGATGAGCCGGGATATAGCTACCGGTATGCCCGCCGTGGAGATGCTCAGAAGCAGATTGTATATCGCGTACGTCACCGAAAAATGTGCCGTGCCCTCATCTCCCAAGATGTTGAACAGAGGGACTTTATAGAGCAGGCCGAGCACCTTTGTAACGGCGACGGTCGCGGTGAGCACCGCCGCGCCGGTGACGAAATTGTGATTTTTGCGTTCAGTCAAGGAAAATGCCCCGTTTCGGTAAAATGTGGGATCGCTGCCCGGATATATGTTATTCACTCACGCCCCGAAAT
>JAILDS010000009.1 GCA_024689165.1 Clostridia bacterium | reverse complement strand
AGAGGGCCCCAAGGCGGGCGGCGGCGACGTATCCAAGATAGACTCCTTCAAGGAGATGATAGGCAGGGTCCGCGAAAAATACCCCAACACGTCCGTTTTCGCCACTACCCTACGCCAGGTCGTAAACGCCAACGAGCACCGCTGGGGCGCCATCATGCTCGAGGACGGCGAATGGCAGACGGTCGAGCCGAGAACGATAAGAGTCCTTGATCGCATAGGCGGCGGCGACGGTTTTGTCGGCGGCCTGCTCTACGCGATACTCAGGGGCTGGGACGCCGAAAAGCAGATACAGTTCGGCTGGGCGACCGGCGCTCTCGCGACCACCTTCCTCACCGATTACGCGCAGCCCGCCGACGAGGATCAGGTCTGGAGCGTCTGGTCGGGAAACGCAAGGGTCAAGCGTTAACTCATAATATGGACAAGACCCGGCCCATGTCAAAGCTGTGCCCCGTCGCCAAAAAATGCGGCGGGTGCCAGCTTTCAAATATGAATTATCAGGAGCAGCTCTCGTGGAAGATGTCACGGGAGATTTCTCTTTTAAAACGCTTCGGGCGCGTGGAAGAGATCATCGGCATGGACGACCCGTTCCACTACCGCGCGAAGGTACAGGCGGCGTTCGGCTTCACGCGCGGCGGCGAGGTGATCTCCGGCATCTACCAGTCCAACTGCCACAGGATAGTCAAGGTGGACTCCTGCGCGATAGAGGACAGGATAGCGGACAATATCATCCTCACCGTCCGCCGCCTCGTAAAGTCGATGAAGATCCCGGTATTCGACGAAAACAGTATGACCGGCTGCGTAAGGCACGTGCTTGTCAGACGGTCGTTCACGACCGGGCAGGTGCTCGTCGTCATCGTCACGGGCGACAGGAGCTTCCCGTCAAAGAAGAATCTCGTCAACACGCTTATCGAAAAACATCCGGAGATAACGACGGTCGTCCGCAACGTAAACGGCGGCAGGACGAGCATGGTGCTCGGAGACTTCAACGAACCGCTTTACGGCGACGGATACATCACGGACGAGCTGTGCGGCTGCAGGTTCCGGATCTCCGCGGCGTCGTTCTATCAGGTCAACCCCGTTCAGACGGAGATACTGTATAATAAAGCGATGGAATTCGCCGCTCTCAAAGATACGGATACCGTTTTCGACGCTTACTGCGGAGTCGGCACGATAGGCCTCATCGCCGCGAAACGCGCGGGCAAAGTCATCGGCGTGGAGCTTTCCGCCGACGCCGTCCGCGACGCGAAGGTCAACGCGCGGCTCAACGGCACAGAGAACGCGGAGTTCTATAACGCCGACGCGGGGAAATTCCTGACCGAAGCAGCCGGAAAAATAAGACCCGACGTGCTTTTCCTCGACCCGCCCCGCGCCGGGAGCGACAAGCGCTTCCTCTCCGCCGCCGTCGCCGCCGCGCCCGAAAGGATAGTCTACGTTTCCTGCGCGCCCGACACCCTCGCCCGCGACCTCGGCTTCCTGACCGCGAACGGATATAAGGTCCGGAAGATTCAGCCGGTCGATATGTTTCCGCATACGGCGCACATCGAGACGGTAGTTCTGATGTCAAGGGTTAAGGACTGAACGCCGAAAAAGCCTCGTATTATCAGGCTTTGCGGGGTTTAGACCGTCAGGCCGGATGAGCGAAAAATCATTCAAAACCGCTTTATCGGAACATGTCCAAAGCAGCCGGAAAAATGAGCATAAATACAGCTGTTTTCAGCGGTAGGGTTGAGTTAGCGGTTTCGATGTCATAGGTTGAGTTAGTGGTTCAGATGTTTTTTCGGTAGGGTTGAGTTAGTGGTTCAGATGTCGAAGGTTGAGTTAGTGGTTTCGATGTCACATGCGGAGACAGTTGTATTGATGACGAGGACCGACAGCTGAAAAAGGCTGAAATGTTTTGATATCAAGGGATTCCGGGTTTCTGCCGTAAAAAACGACGGCGGCCCCGGAATCCTTTTTTTATGTTTTTCATTATCCAACCTTACTACCAAAAATACAGATAGTCGTGAACACGGGATGGGTATTATGGTTTTATGCTCATACGCGCCAAATCCCGGACAAATTATGCCTTTTTTAAATAGTACCGTTACATATCGGTCAGAAAAGTGTTCACGAAAAGAAAAAATAGTTCCGTTACCTGTCTTTGCCATCTTATAAATGTTCATCCCACAGTTTTCCATATAAAATAATTATTTTGTATACTTATTTTGGGGGTATGTTTTTACGTACCCCCGTTTTTATTCAGACCAAGCCGGCGGGTATAACATCATCGATGAAATGCTCCACGAGAGGCTTTTCGAAGCCGAGGAACTGCTTATGGCAGATCCGTAAATCGAGCAGAAGACCGAACAGCATCAGCCATGCCGTTCGGTCTTTTGTGTTTGAACCGACCGCCTTGAACGATGAATTAATCCCGGACAAAGCTTTCCGGATCTCCTTCTCTCCTTCCGTAATACGTCAGTAAAACGCGTGCATTCCGAAGCTGTCGATCTGCTTTCAAGAAAACGCGGTCAACGAACTGAAAAATGCTTGAAATATTGAATCGAATATACTAATATGTGAGCGACAGACATCACACGGGGAGGAACCGCATATGGCAGAATTCGGATTTTCCTGCTGGACCTATTTCAGCATAAACCGCGCATGGGATAACCTTGCAAA
>JAILDS010000059.1 GCA_024689165.1 Clostridia bacterium | reverse complement strand
TGGGTGATCAGCGTTGCGTATCGGATAATCGTTGACGAAGACGCGGTAAAACCGGTAGCGGACAGCGACGCGATCTATGCGTCCTGGGTCGACGTCGGAAGCCTGAAAAAAGAAGACCTTGCTTTCGACCACTACGACATCATAAAATATGCCGAAAGCCGATAAGGAGAACGCAATTTTACGGCCGACTGAAATACCGGCCTGCCGGGAAAAAAGAAAGGGATTGATGATATGAGATTCGAGCCGATCGTCGTGTCTCTGCTTGACACGGACCTTTACAAATTCAATATGGATCAGGTGATCTTCCACAAGCACACGGATCTTTGCGGCAGTTATTATTTCAAATGCCGCAATAAAGACGTCGTCTTCACGCCTGAGATGGCGGAAGAGATAAAAGCGCAGGTCGATCACCTGTGTTCGCTGAGATTTACGAAAGAGGAGCTGGATTATCTGCGCTCCATCCGTTTCATCAAAAACGACTACGTTGAGTTCCTTCGCCTCTGGCACCCGATCCGCGATTACGTTTCTATCGATCTGAGCGATACCGGCGAGCTCTCCGTCGTCGTCGACGGACCGCTTTTCTCCGCGATGCAGTTCGAGATATATCTGCTGGAGATCATCAACGAGGTCTACTTCCGTATGGCCTTCGATTACGACAAGCTCCGCAGCTCCGCCGAGGAGCGCCTCGACGCCAAGATCAAAGCGATGAACGACGGCACTTATACCTTCAAATTCGCCGAGTTCGGCTGCCGCCGCCGCCTTTCCCGCGAATGGGAGGACGTCGTCGTGCGCAGGTTCGTCACCGAGACGAAAAACTGCGTAGGCACCTCGAACGTCTACCTCGCCATGAAGTACGACGTCACGCCTATCGGCACCTACGCTCACGAGTTCGTCCAGATGTATCAGGGCATAGACTCCATCCCGCTCGCGTACACGAACCACTACGCCATGCAGGACTGGTATTCGGAATACGACGGCGACAACGGAACGGCGCTGACCGATACGGTAACGACCGATCTGTTCCTTCTCGATTTCACCCGCTCGATGGTCAACAACTATTCCGGCGTCCGCCACGACAGCGGCGACCCGTACGCCTGGGGCGAGAAGATCATCGCGCATTACAGGAAGTACGGCGTCGATCCTAAGACGAAGCTCCTGCTTTTCAGCGACAGCCTCGATTTCGGCCGCGCCCAGAAGCTCTATGATTATTTCTGCGATAAGACAAAGGTGTCCTTCGGTATCGGCACCTTCGTCTCGAACGATACCTGCGAGACCGCTCTGAATATCGTCATCAAGCTCCAGTACGTCAACGGCAGACCGGTGGCGAAGCTCTCCGACTCGCCCGGCAAGGCGATGTGCCGCGACGAGGAATATCTGGAATACCTGAAAAGATCGGTGGAGTTCAGGCTCAACAGGGAAAAATGAGCCGGAAAGCGGGAAAACAACTCTCTTAAGCGGTCAAACCTCATCCGTATTAAGTCGGAAAAACAGTAAAGATCCCCGATCTTTACTCGCTGACGATACGGCGGCGAAGCCGAAGCTTTGGATACGTCAAAGCCCTCAGGGCCTTCCGTATAACAAGCCAATACGACCTGGACCGTCAGCTTTTTTTCCGCCCGTTCAATAATAGAATAAAAAAACAGTTATCCCGTTCCCGCCGTTTATGACACCGGTCATTTCGCGGCGGGAGATTTTTTCAGTCTCAGAGAGGAACCGAGATCCTCGAGCTCGACGAAGAAGGGGCGCTCATGCCCGGACCTGTTCGGCGAATGGAAGGTGAGGTAAAGCCCGTCCGCCGAGCGGAAGATCATCCCGTGGCCGCCGTCGTCGTCGATAAGCGGCGCGAGGTGAGAAAAGCTGCTTTTTATGCTCCCGCCGTCGAATTTCACGAGGCATTCGGCGTATTCGCCCCTGGGGAAGGTCGACCAGAGCATGAAAAGCTCCCCGGTCTTTGAGCGGAACATGAAGGGCCCGTCGGTCACGTAATGGCCGTCGTCCCCCAAAGGCCGCGTCACGTAATAAGGTTCGGAGGCGGCGAAGAGCGTCGTCGGGGCGCCGGAGGCGGCTTTCAGGTCGTCTGTCAGCGGCATGAAGCAGATCGTCCCGTCGACAATCTGCGTGTGCTCGTGGCAGAAGACGATATACGGCCTGCCGTCTTCGACGTACAGCGTCCCGTCGAGGCATTCCCAATCACAGGGCGTGACCGCGCCTGCGCTGTGCGGGGCGAAGGGCCCTTCGGGAGAATCCGAACGCAGGATATACGTGCCGCG
>JAILDS010000026.1 GCA_024689165.1 Clostridia bacterium | reverse complement strand
GAAGTGCCGCCTATGCGCATCGTTATAAGATCGCGTTCGGGGCTGTACCGGATAATAAGGTTCTCCCGCGGGACGCAGCACCATACGTCGCCGTCCTGAGCGGCGGCGCCCATGGCGGGCTGGTTCCTGTAGTAGAGCCTGCCGGTGCGCACAAGGTCGTGCTCGGCGTCGAATATCCCGGTGTCGCCGTTGGTGTAGATGACGAAGGTCGAGCCGTCAGCGAGCTGAGCGCAGGAACACGATACCGTATCGGTCAAAACAGACGCGATGTCCTCATAAAAGGACCCGAATTTATACTCCAGATATTTTTCATACGCGATCCTGTCGATGGCGCGCGTCCTCACGTCGAACGAGAAGAAAGAGAGCTCGTTCGACGCTGTGCCCGAAACGCCCGCGATGGCGAAAACTGCGCCTGCGGGGTGACGGATTATGTCGGAGATGATTTTGTCAACAATTTTTATCATACAGATACGACAGGATCATAAGGCTGTCCGAAAGATGGACGTTTTCGACCACCGCGTCAGGGCAGACGGCTGCAATATTCGCGTGTGAAAAATTCCAGAAAGCCCTCACGCCGCCGTCATAGAGAAGCCGCGCAAGCTCCGGCGCCGGCTCCGTGGGGACGCAGAGGATGGCGATCTCAGGCTTATTGGCAAGGCAGAACGCAGCAAGCTCACTCTCGCTCATTATATTCAGGCCGCGCAGGACGGTCCCGGTCAGGGCGGGGTCGCTGTCGAAGATGCCGATAAGCTCGTAGCCCTTCCCCTCAAAGTCCATATGCTCCGAAATAGCTCTGCCGAGGTTGCCCGCGCCTATCAGGACGGCTTTTTTTCTGCGGTCAAGGCGAAGGATACCGCCCAGCTCGGCGGCAGTCTCCGTCACGTCGTAGCCGCAGCCCTGCTGCCCCTTGATGCCGAACACGCTGAAATCCTGCCGGATCTGAGAGGCAGTCAGCCCCATTAGCTCCGACAGGGCGCGGGAGGATATGTTTTTGACCCCGTTTTTCTTCAGCTCGGAAAAGAATCTGTAGTAGCGCGGCAGCCGTCTGACCACGGGCAGCGCGGGTGCCGTCGGCTCGGTCATATCTGCTCCCATCACGCCAGAATTAACGCCGCGAGCGTGACAAGGCAGCAGAGAACGCACTCGAACACGGTCGAGGTGATAAGGATCAGCCCCGTTTCCTCAAGCTTTGCTCCGAAACGGAACACCTTTGCCATCGGCCGCATTATCGGGCGGCGTTTCTTTTCACTGCTGAGCCTGTAAACAAGGTTCGCCGCGTCGACGCGGGTCGGGAACAGGTTGCACAGCATGGAAAAACCGAGCCAGAGCACAAGCAGCGCCCACCAGGTGCGCACACCGGCCATGAAGAAAAGCCCCATGCCGGTGACGGAAGCGATTATGCCCAGCAGCAGGTTCGTGGTAAAAGCCGCGGAGGCTACGTCGTAAGCCTTGTTGATGAGCGAGGGACATTCGTGCTCGACGTGGGAGGTCGCCTCGGAATTAAAGAATTCCGTTTTTGTAACGGGTATCCTGTCGCTGCGCATGACGAGCTGCTCGAGCGCGAAGCGCATCGCGGAGCCGGGCAGAGTCAATATCCTGATGATTGTGTAAAAAACGTTCACGCTACGTCACACTCCCCCGTCAAAAAGATCTCTTCGATCGTGGTCTCGCCGTTCATGAACGCAGTGACCGCGTCGCCGAGCGTCAGCCCGTACTGCGAATAAAGCTCCGTAACAGCCTCGACGACTTCGTCGCTGCCCATCGCGGCGCCGCAGAGGGCGTAGGTCTCGGCCTCGCTTATGGTGATGTTGCCGTCGTTATCAAAGCAGTCCTTCAGGAGCTCCAGGGCGTCGTCGTACTTTTCCTGAAGCATATAGACGATAGCCTTCTGCCGCTTCAGCTCGTAGTTGTCCGGAGCGGCCTCCATGCCGGCGTCGGCGGCGGCAAGGGCAGCCTCGTAATCGCCGCTGACCCTGTATATCTGCGTCCTTCCGTAATGCGGGAAAGCGTCCTCGGGATTATTCTTTTCGCTCTCGGCGCACAGGGCAAGAGCCTTGTCGGCGTATCCGTCCTCTCCAGCGGCGGCGAGAACGACGTACTTTTTAAGGAGAGGAGAAATGTAGAAGAAGAACGCGTCGGGAGCGCGGTCGTGCATCTCTTCAAGGAGCTCGAGCGTCTCACCGTCGCGGTCGAGCGCGGTCAGCGTGATATAGATATAATAATCGACGGCGGCGAGCCTGTAATCGTCCGCCTCGGCGTCGCTGATATAGATCGCCGGCTCCTCATACGGCTGCGACTCGTCGGACGCGTCCGCTTCGCTCGGTTTTTCACCCGCGAGAAGTTCATTCCTGCGCGCGGCGAGCAGATTATGGCAGGAATCATAATCGGCATAATAGTCGCTCAAATACGGCGACATTATCTCATAGTCCCGGTCAAGCTCGGTATTGATCACGACTATCCTGGACGCGACCTTGCGGAACCGGGCGGTTTTTCCGAGGGATATGTCGTTTTCACTCGTAACGATCTGCTTGACGTAATCCGTCGCGTTCCCGAAATCGCCCTTCCTGTACGACAGCACGGCAAGGTTTTCGGTGACGGTCTGCGTCGCGGAGGAAAAGAACTCCGAACCGGTCCTGACGTCTGCCAGATCGTCGAGCACCTCGTTATA
>JAILDS010000025.1 GCA_024689165.1 Clostridia bacterium | reverse complement strand
GTCTCGACGGAGGCGAAAACGGAGGTGAAGCCGTCGAGCACGTCGGGCCTGACGTTGATCTTCGCGAAGCCGGGAGCCTCGCCGTCGGGACGGATGCCCGCGAGGCGGGCGTACATATACTCGCATACGCAGCCGTAGGCGTAGTGGTTGAAGGAGTTCATGCCCGCGTCCTGGAAGCTGCCGTCGGGCTTCTGGCCGTCCCAGCGCTCCCAGATGGTCGTCGCGCCCTGAGTCACTGGGTAGAGCCACGAGGGGTACTCCGTCCGCATCAGCAGCATGCTGCACAGGTCCTGCCTGCCGATGTCGGACAGCGTGTGCATGAGGTAAGGCGTCGCGACGAAGCCCGTGGTCAGGTGCCCTGCTTCCTCTACGAGCGCGCCGAGCCTTTCGGCGGCAAGCGCGCGGTCCGGGGCGAGGCCGAACGCGAGGGCGAGCACCCACACGCTCTGCGTCTCGTCGAGCCTGTAATTGCCCTTTTCGTCAAAAAACTCTTTCCTGCCCGACGCGACGACGTTTTTGTAAAGCTCCTCATGCTCCGCGGAGTCGTAGCCGAGGGCCTTGTCCGCCTTTATGAGCAGGTCGACGGAGTTGGCGAACATGCACTGGGCGATGTAGTCGGTGTTCGTCCAGCCGACGCTGTCGTTCCTGCCGTCCCTGCGGTCGAGTGCGAGCCAGTCGCCGAAGTGCCCGCCGTTGTTCCAGAGGAACGGGTCGCGCGACTTGTCGAAGTCCCCGTCCGTTTCTTCCTTGCGGGCCTGCCTGGCGACCCAGTCGACCCACGACTTCATCAGGGGATAGTTCTTCTCGAGCTGCGCCCTGTCGCCGTAGAACTCGTACAGCCTCCATGGGATAATCGTGCAGCAGTCGGCCCAGGCGGCGGAGGAGGAGCCGTCCCAGTGCACCTTCGGCACGACGTGGGGCAGGCCGTCCTTCTCTGTAAATTCCGAGGCGCAGTCGTCGAGCCATTTGTCGAAGAAGCGGCGTACGTCCGTGAAATACATCGCCGTCCTCGCGAAGACCTGGGCGTCGCCGGTCCAGCCGAGCCTTTCGTCACGCTGCGGGCAGTCGGTCGGAACGTCGAGGAAGTTGCCGCGCTGGCCCCATTCGGCGTTGTGTATGAGCTTGTTGACGAGCTCGCTGCTCGTCTTCATGTAGCCCGTGCGCTTCAGGTCGGAGTACACCGCCACGGCGGTGAAGTTGTAAGGCGCGATCGTCTCCGGGAAGCCGGTTATCATGATATACCTGAAGCCGTAGAAGGTGTAGCTCGGGCGGAAGGTGTGCAGCTTGCCGTCGTTTATGACCTTCACGAGTTGTTCCGCGCTGCGCAGGTTCTCGGTATAGACGTTGCCGTCTTTGTCGAGCACCTCGAAGTGCTTGAGCGACATCTCGCTGCCCTTTTCGCCCTGATACTTGAACTCGACCCAGCCGGTGAGCTCCTGCCCGAAGTCCACGACGGTCTCGCCCTTCGGGGTGATGAAGATGCGCTTGCCGGATATGCGTTCGTGCTCGGCGATCTTCTCGCCCTGCTGGGGTATGAGCATATCCGTCGTCAGATCGAGCTCGCGGACGGGGGCGGGCTCCGCCTGCTCGTAGGTGCAGTCGTACACTTCGCCGTTATAGATATTGTTGCTGCGGGTCTTGTTCTCGGCGTACGTCCATGAGGAATCAGTGAAGACAGTCTCTTCTCTTCCGTCGGCGTAGGTGATCTTCAGCGCCGCTATGAGCGCGGTGTTGGTAGAGGCGAGGAACTCGTCCTCTCTGTCGGGGCGGGCGAACATGCGCCAGCCTCTTCCGAGGTTGACTGAGATCTTGTTGGACCCCGCGAGCGCGGACGTGACGCCGACGGTCTGGAACTGCGTGCGTTCGGCGTAGTTAGTCCAGCCGGGGGCGAGGGGATAGGGGGTCACCTCTTTCGCGTTGATGAAGCAGCGGTAAACGCCCAGCGCGCTTATCTGAAGCTCGGCGGACTTCACCTTTCCGGCGGTCTCGAAGGTCTTCGTGAACGTCAGGGCGGCGTCGGGAGTATCCGCGGCGCAGGTTATCCATTTTGCGTTTTTGATGTACGACATTTTTTCCCTCCGTGGGTCTTGATCGTTTTTGCTGCGGAGATAATACTTTACTGAGCCCTGTTTGTCAATGACGGTATCGATTTATTCCGGGTACGTCAGCCGGTCCTCGGTCCAGCCTTCGGCGGCGGCGAGGAAGCTCTCTGCTTCCCGTTTCGCGCCGGCAAGGTCGTGGTCGAGCCAGTTGCCGCACTCCTTTTCCGACGCGCCGGGGATATCGCCCTCGAAAGAGGCGGTGAAACGGAACGCGGACAGGATGAGTTCTATCGCGTCGCTTTTTGAGACGCTGTCCCGCAGGATAAGATAATACCCCGTCCTGCAGCCCATCGGCCCGAAATAGACGACTGCGTCCGACAGCGGCGAGGAACGCACGTAGGTCGCGACAAGGTGCTCCGTGGTGTGTATCGCGCCCGTCGACGGGTATACGCCGCAGTTCGGCCTGACCGTGCGCACGTCGTAGGTCACGCAGTCTCCGTCCTCGCGGGAGATATAGATGCCCTTGCCGAGCACGGTGTGGTCGACCGTGAAGCTGGCGATTTTTTTTAGCCCGTTTTCCGCGGCGGCGTCTTTTGTCATGTCAGATCCTCCTCAAGATAGATTATTACCGAATTCTCGACGGCCATTCCTTTCGCTGTCAGGCGGAAGCCCTCCGGCGTGGGCTCCGCGAGGCCTTCCGAAACGAGTTTTCCGGCTCTTTCGGGAAGCTCCGCGGGGAGCCGTACCCCGAGCTCGGCGGCGCGGGCGTAGGAAAAACCCTCCCTGAGCCGCAGCGCGAGCATCATGTATTCCCCGGCGGGGTCGCCTCCCGGCTCCTGGGTCGGGGCTGCGCCGGCAATGAATGCGTCCGCGTCCGGGGCGAAAGAAAAGCGGCGCCGGTTTATGAGGGAATGCGCCGCGGCTCCGAGACCGAGATAGTCCTCAAGGCGCCAGTAACGGGTGTTGTGCCGGCTCTCGAAGCCGGGGACGGCAAGGTTTGATATCTCGTAATGAGAGTAGCCCTTTTCGGAGAAATAGCCGACGGTCCGCAGGTACATCTCCGCCGCCGCGTCCGCGTCGGGGAGGTCAAGGCCGGCGCGCCGTTTTTCGAAGACCGTCCCGGGCTCTATCGACAGCATGTAGGTCGAAATATGCTCAGGGCGGAGCCGCGCGGTGAAATCGAGGCTTTCTTCAAGGCTCTCTTCCGTCTGGCCGGGCACGCCGAGCATGAGGTCGAGGGATATGTTCGAAAACCCCGCGCCGCGGGCGTCGGAAACGGCTTTTTCGACGTCCCTCGCGCCGGAAAGGCGGCCGAGCGAGCGGCGTTCGGAATCCACGGCGCTCTGCAGCCCGAGAGACAGCCTGTTGAAGCCCGCATTATGAAGCGCGGCGAAAAGCTCCGGCGACGAGTCGCGCGGGTTGACCTCGACGGTCACCTCCGCGTCAGGCGTGACGCTGTAGCGGCTGAAAACCGCGCCGAGCAGCCTCGAAAGAGCGTCCGCGCCTATGAAAGAAGGCGTGCCGCCGCCGAAATAGACCGTTTCGACCGGGCGGGAGAACATTTCCTCCGGCGGGACAAAGGCGCCCGACCGGGAGAGAGTGAGTATCTCGTTTTCAAGGGCGTCGATGTAAGCGCCGGGGCCGCGTCGGGTCAGGGAATAAAAGCCGCAGTAGGGGCACTTCGAGCGGCAGAAGGGGATGT
>JAILDS010000001.1 GCA_024689165.1 Clostridia bacterium | reverse complement strand
AAGACTGTCTCTGTCAGAGAATATCGTTTCGGGCGACCCGTCGGAAACGATCCGTGCATTATTGATGACGATGACCCTGTCGGCAAGACACGCTTCCTGCATAAAGTGGGTTATCAGGACGACCGTCATTCCGCCGCGGTTGAGTTCCGTCAGCGTTTGAAGGACTTCTTTCCTGCCTTTCGGGTCGAGCATGGCTGTCGGTTCGTCAAGAACAAGGCAGTCGGGCCGCATTGCGATCATGCCCGCAATGGCGATACGCTGCTTCTGACCACCGGAAAGCATGCTCGGTTCCTTGAAACGCAGGTCATACATACCGACTGCTTTAAGAGCGTAATCGACTCTTTCTCTTATCTCTTCTATGGGAAGTCCAAGGTTTTCGGGACCGAAGGCAACGTCGTCTTCGACGATGGACGAAACTATCTGGTTGTCGGGATCCTGAAAAACAAGTCCGATCTTTCTGCGGACCGCAATATCGTTGTTTTCATCGGACGTATCAAGCCCGTCGACAAAAACCTTGCCGGAATCCGGCAGCGAAATACCGTTCGAGAGTTTTGCGAAGGTCGATTTGCCGGAACCGTTCGACCCGATAACTGCAACGAAGGAGCCCTTGTCTATGTCGACGGAAAATGACTCCAAAGCCGGGACGGGATCGTCCCGGTCATATCGGAATGTAACTTCCTGAAAAGAGATTATCGGTCGTTTAGGGCTCATAATATCTTGTCTTTGCTCCAGATAGCGGTGCCGCCTGCGGGAAGGACAAGGCCGCTCGACTCAACCGGGATGCCGATCTCGGAAGAAAAAACGTACCCGCCGAATTTCTTTTGAACTACACTGCCCAGAATGTATTCCATGACCGCAGGTGAAAGCCCTGTAGTATAAGAATTGATTATTACAGCGCGGCTGTCGCCGTCAAGCAGCCCCGTAAGCTCGGAAACGAAACCGTAGATCTCGTCCTCAACTCGCCATACCTCTCCGGAAGGTCCTCTGCCATAGGATGGAGGGTCAAGTATTATATAGTCATATCTGTGAGCGCGTCTCAGCTCCCTGGCGACAAGCTTGAAGCAGTCGTCGACAAAAAAACGGGCGTTTGAAGAACCGGCCTTACTGTTTTCGGCGTTTTCCTTGGCAATGGCGGTGATTCCCTTTGACGCGTCGACGTGAACCACCTTAGCTCCCGCGTCAAGGCAGGCGCAGGTCGCTGCGCCCGTATAACCGAAAAGGTTGAGCACATCAGCCTGTTCCGGCGTTGCGCGGATAAGCTCTTGAAGGAGGACCCAGTTGCACGCCTGCTCCGGAAAAACGCCGGTGTGCTTGAAACCCATCGGCTTGACAGTAAAACGCAGATCACCGAAACGAATACGCCAGCTTTCGGGCAGGTTTTTCGAGTAAAACTCCCAGCTCCCTCCGCCGGATGAAGACCGGACGTAACGGGCTTCCGCCTTGTCCCAAAGCGATCTGTCTTTGGGAGTCTGCCATATGACCTGAGGATCGGGCCTTATCAGTATATGATCGCCCCAACGCTCAAGCCTCTCGCCGCATGAAGCGTCGAGAAGCTCGTAGTCCCATTTGTCGGCGTAATATCTTACCATATCGAAATAAAATGTAGAGAAACCGTCAGATTAGTCTTTCTTTTATGACCCCGGCGATGTCGTTTGCAAGACGGTCGATCTGCTCCTTGTCTTTGCCCTCAAGCATGACCCTGACGAGCGGCTCGGTACCGGAAGGTCTGACGAGCACTCTTCCATTCTTACCGAGTTCCGACTTTGATTGTTCTATTGCGATAGCTATATCCTCATCTTCGGAAAGCCTGTGTTTGCCGTAGGAGGAAACCTTGACGTTGACGAGCACCTGCGGGAATATCTCAACGTCCTTTGTGAGTTCAGAAAGCGATTTGCCTGTAGAACGCATGATATTGAGAAGCATGACGGCGGTTAGTTCTCCGTCGCCCGTTGTAGCGTAGTCGGTAAAAATGACGTGCCCCGACTGCTCGCCGCCGAGATGGTAATCTCTTTCAAGCATCCTCTCGAGCACGTATCTGTCGCCGACGCTCGTCGTCTCATAATTGATGCCTTTTTTCTCAAGGAACTCAAAAAGACCCATATTGCTCATTACGGTGACTACGACAGTATTTCCGTTGAGGATATTTCGGTTTTTCATATCCAGCGCGCAGACGGCGATAATTTTATCGCCGTCGACGAGTTCGCCGTTCTCATCAACGGCAAGGACTCTGTCCGCGTCGCCGTCGAAAGCGAAACCGGCGTCATAACGACCCGTTCTGACAAATTCGGAAAGTCGCTCGATATGCGTTGAACCGCAATCCCTGTTAATGTTGACGCCGTCGGGGTGAGAGTTGATGACGCTGACCTCGGCGCCGAGCTCGCGGAACAGCTCCTGAGCGGTTACGCTTGAAGCTCCGTTTGCGCAGTCAAGAGCGATCCTGAGCCCGTAAAACCTGCTGCGCGCGGCGGAAGAAACGTGTTTGATGTAGTCTGACATCGCGTTTTCGGCGCGGCTGATGGAACCTACCTCGCCGCCGATTTTAATTGGCGGGACTGCCGACTCGTCGAGTATAATGGACTCGATCCTTTCTTCCATCGAGTCAGGGAGCTTATACCCGTCGCAGGAAAAGATCTTTATGCCGTTATATTCACAGGGATTATGTGAAGCGGTTATCATAACGGCCGCATCATAGTTATACAGTTTAACAAGATATGCGACCGCAGGCGTAGGCAGCACGCCCAACGAGAGAACGTTCGCGCCTACGGAACAAAGCCCCGCGGAAATGGACGCGGAAAGCATGTCTGCCGATTTTCTCGTGTCTGTAGCGACGATAACGCGAGGCCTGCCTTTAACGTTTTCCGTGAGCACCATAGCGGCAGCTCTGCCTATCTTCATGGCGAGCTCGCAGGTTATCTCCGTATTGGCGATGCCTCTCGCACCGTCCGTCCCGAACAATCTGCCCATATTATTTACCTCCGAGGAAAAGTCTGTTTGTCATCGAACGTCCGGAGCAGGAGCTATTCGAACATACTCACGTTCTCGGGTCCGTCTCCGAACGGGATCCCGAGATGCTCGTAAGCGAGTTTTGTGGCTACCCGGCCGCGAGGAGTCCTGCCGAGAAAGCCCTGCTGCATAAGGAAGGGCTCGTAAACGTCTTCTATAGTTACGGCTTCCTCACCGATTGAGGCGGCGACTGTCTCAAGACCGACCGGACCGCCGCCGTAGCTCCTGATGATGCACGTCAAAAGGCGTCTGTCGGTGTCGTCGAGACCGAGTTCGTCGATACCCATACTGAAAAGAGCCTTATCTGCGTCCGCAGAAGTAATGACGCCGCTGCCTGTTACCTGAGCGAAATCGCGTGTGCGTTTCAAAAGTCGGTTCGCAATCCTCGGCGTCCCTCTTGAACGACGGGCAAGCTGCATTGCAGCGTCCGCTTCGATCTCTATACCGAGGATCCCCGCGGAGCGTTTGACTATGGCGCAAAGCTCAAGCGGAGTATACAGCTCAAGGCGAAGGATTATACCGAACCTGTCGCGAAGAGGAGCGGAAAGCTGCCCCGCGCGCGTAGTCGCGCCGACGAGGGTAAACTGCTGCAGGTCGAGCCTTATCGACCTCGCCGCCGGCCCTTTACCGATGATGATATCGATCTCATTATCCTCCATCGCAGGATAGAGGACCTCCTCGACCTGCCTGGACATACGGTGGATCTCATCGATAAAAAGCACGTCGCTGTCGGAAAGATTTGTCAGAAGCGCGGCAAGATCGCCCTGTTTTTCAATCGCGGGTCCCGAGGTAACACGGAACTGGCTGCCCATGTGGTTTGCGATTATGCTTGCAAGGGTCGTTTTGCCAAGGCCGGGAGGGCCGTAGAGAAGAACATGATCGAGAGCTTCGCCGCGTTTTTTTGCGGCGTCCATATAGATGCGAAGGTTCTCCTTCGCCTTTTGCTGACCTATATATTCGTCAAGCGTTCTGGGTCTGAGCGAGAACTCGACGTCGCTGTCTGCGAGAGCGGAAAACTCGGGGGACGAATATCTGTATCCTTCTTCGTTCATTGGCGGCACCTCAATTGCTCAGAAGTCTCAGACCGGCTTTTATCATCTGTTCGACGCTCATAGTCTGGTCAAGTGAACCAATTGCGGCTGCAGCTTCGGACTGAGAATAGCCGAGGCTGACCAGGGCGCCGACGGCAGCTCCGCAGTTTTCACCGGCAAAGACTTTTGATACGGTCCGGACCGAACTGATATCATCGGTATATAGACCGGCGTTCTTTGAAATCTTGTCCTTGAGCTCCATTATAACGCGTTCTGCGCTCTTTTTACCGACGCCCTGAGCCTGCGCGATCGAAGCCGCGTCGCCGGAAACGATGGCGCGCGCAAGGGAATCGGTCGTCAGGGCAGACAGCACCGCAAGTGCTGTTTTTGAACCGATACCGCTGACGCCGATGAGAAGCTTGAACAGCTCGAGCTCTTTTTTGCTTATAAAACCGTAAAGATCGAGCGCATCTTCCTTGACCGAAAGAAACGTGTACAGCTTTACGCGGCTGCCTTCACCGCCGCAGGCGGCAAGTGTGTTAGCGCTCGCATGGCAAAGGAAAGATACTCCGGAGCAATCGACAGCTACGGAGTCAGCGTCGATATGTTCGACTACGCCTGAAACTGAATAAAACATATTTACCTCAACTGCGAAAGTCCGGAAGCGCCTGCGTGCGCGTGACAGATCGCAAGAGCAAGCGCGTCTGCGGTATCGTCGGGTTTCGGGACTTTGTCAAAACCGAGGATTATCCTGGTCAGCTCCTGCACCTGCTTCTTTTCTGCCCTGCCGTAACCGACCACGCTCTGCTTGACCTGAAGCGGAGTATATTCGAAGACCTTCAGCCCCGCCTGGCGCGCTGCAAGCAGGATTACTCCCCTTGCCTGAGCAACGTCGATAGCGGTCTTCTGATTGGTATTGAAAAACAGTTTTTCTATAGCCATAGCGTCCGGTCGTGTTTTTGCGAGGAGGATACTCAGATCGGTAAAGATCGACATCAGCCTGTCTTCAAAGGGCAATCCGGCTTCGGTCGTCACAGCTCCGAAGTCGACAGTTTTGAATTTATTTCCGGCGTAATCGAGGACGCCGTAGCCGACTATAGCATAACCCGGGTCGATCCCGATGATCCTCATCCCGCACCTCCTGCCGATAACTGCTTTTTTGATTATAACATCCGACTCAGGAAAATGCAAGCTCGCATAAATGTCTGTTAATGACAAAGCCCTCCTGATACAGGAGAGCTTTGTCCCGGGAGAGTAAAACAAAAAAAACGATTTAAGCAACGTAAAAAACATAAACAACCGACTTATGCTTGTCAATACATATTAACGAAAAATCCAAATTATGGCTTAATAAGTATGTCTGTTGAGAACACAAGGATGTCAGGGTTCAGGAATTGTCTCCTCCGAAAAGCCTCATCGCTTCTGTAAGGCTTTCTTCGGGGTCGAGCAAGGGACGGTATTCCAGGCCGCATGCGCCGTAATAACCGGCTTTATCGACTGCCTCAAAAATATTGCGGTAATCGTTTTCCCCGAATTGCATCTCA
>JAILDS010000197.1 GCA_024689165.1 Clostridia bacterium | reverse complement strand
CGCTTTATTGCTATCCCTGCGGCAGGGACGTCGAGTTCGACCGCTTCGGGCAGAACCTGAACACCACGACCTACTCCATCCCCGACGGGGTCGAGGTCATACGCACAAAGGCGTTTTACAAGTGTTACTACGTTGACGTCGACTATTTCCCGGACACGATAACCGATATCCAGGAAAAGGCCTTCCACAAGGCTTCGGCCCTTACGGATTTCGATATGCCCGCGTCGCTGAAGACCATAGGCAAGGACGCCTTTGCCTACGACGAGGGGCTGACCTCGCTGACCATACCCGAGGGTATCGAGGAGATAGGCGAGTACGCGTTTTTCAACTGCAAGAACATAACGGAGCTGAAGGTCCTCCGTCCCGAGGACGAGATAACCCTCGGCAACAAGTGGCAGCCCACCGAAAAGGGCAAGATCAAGGAAGACTGCGTGATAACGTTCGGATGAGCAATATAATCCTGATCGGGATGCCGGCCTCGGGCAAAAGCACCGTTGGAGTCGTGCTCGCGAAGATACTCGGCATGGACTTCGTCGACACGGACCTGCTGATCCAGAGCAGGTCCGGCGAGCGGTTGGAAAAAATCATCGAGCGGGTAGGCGTGGACGGCTTTCTTGACTTTGAACGTGACGTCTGTCTTGCGATGGAGGCTGAAAACACTGTGGTCGCCACCGGCGGCAGCGTCGTGTACAGAGAAGAGACCATGCTCCGTTTCAAGCGGCTCGGGACGGTCGTTTACCTGAAGGTGAGCCTTGACGAGCTCGGCAGACGCCTGTCGGACATGAAAGCCCGCGGCGTCGCCCTGAAAAACGGCCAGACCCTCGCTGAGCTTTACGGCGAGCGGACAGTCCTTTATGAAAAATACGCCGACGTTACCATTGATGAGAAAGGATTGACCCTCGAGCAGACCGCGCGCAGGCTTTCGTCGGCTTTGGCGAAGTGAAAAACAAAAAGAAGTGAATAAAAAAAGACGGCGCGGGCCGTCTTTTTTTTGCTTAAAGGGGGTTACCCTTCGATAGCCTGGTTTTCGGTGTGGCGCTGAGCGCGCATTTCCTCAAGCTCACGGTACATCTGCTCTTTCTTTTCGCCCTCGATATCGTAGACGAATTTGAGGACTATGGAGCGGATAAGCACGCTCAGAGAGTAGCCGAACAGAAGGAACGCGAGAAGGATGAGGCAGGTCTTCATATAGGTGGGTTCGGCCTGCATGGTCTCTACAAGGTTGCCGGTCTTGGAGGACTTGTACCCTGCCCAGGCGATGATGAAGGGGATAGCGAGCTCCTTGAGGTAGTTGAGCCCGGTCTTGATCCAGCCGGGGATGATGCCCTGGATGGCTTCTATCCTTTCGCCGGTCTGCCACTCAAGATAGTCGAAATACTCGACGTTGAAGTGCGAAAGAGAGAGTTCCTTGACACCGATGCTGACGCCGAAGATGAAGTAGAAGAAGTAGAAGAAGATGCTGTTCCAGCCTGAGAAGAACATGAGCCCCATCTTGGATTCTATGTAACAGATGAGGAAAAGGATACCTGCGGCGATCATTGAGAACGGACCGCAGAACTTGAGCAGCTTAGTCGGCTCATACTTTGTTGAGAGCTTTGCGGTGATGACGTTGCCGACGACTGTCCCGGCGGCGGTCGGAAGGGTCAGCAGAAGGTTTTTGGATGAGCCGACGGTGATGGCGGCGAGGTACGTTGAAAACTTGCCGAGTGCCTCAAGCGTGGTCGCAAAATCCATATATTGGTACGCGCGGTAGTTTTTGTGCTTGAAGAGCAGGAACAGCTCCTTGGAGATCTTGACCTTCTCTTTTTTCGGAAGCTCGATCCTTTCCTTGCAGAAAAGACCGCACATAAGGTTGCCGAAAGCAGTGACGGAGGCGGCGACGATGGCGAGGGTCATGTACATTTTGTTCTTGTCGTCGCTGAAAAGACCGTAAACGAAGGTCCCGAGATACGCCGCACCGTAGCCGATATAGTAGGAAAGCTGCCATATGGTGGCGACGGTCTTTTTCTCCTTCGGGTTGGGGGAGATGACCTGCGCCACGTTCTGACCGAGGTTATTGAAGGCGTTGAATATGGTCTGACACAAGGCGATTCCGTAACGCCACATGATCATCTGCTTTACAGTCCAGCCCTCGGGCACGTAGTAAAACAGAACGGTGAGGATGAAGATCGGCACGAGGCAGATCACGTACCATTGACGGTAACGGCCCCAGCGGCTTTTCCATTTCTGAACTATGACGCCGGCGACGAGACCGATGATGATGCCGGCGACGGTGGTGATGGTGGTCTGTACGGCGAGTATTTTTGTGATCTCGTCCGATTCGACACCGACGGGACCGAAATACAGCTCATGCAGGAAGGCTGCCGCAAGCGTTCCGGTCAGGGTCGTGCCGAACATCCCGCCGACGCGGGCGAGAATAAGGCAGACGTACTCGAATTTGGTTACGTTCTTTCCGCGGTCTCCGGACAGAGCGTTTTCCGGCTTGACGGAAACCGAAGCGTCGGTGCTTTGTTTTTCCATTTTAACCTCGCTCATTTGTTTTATTTAGACTACTATACTGCCTCGAGTCGAAAAAATCAATGATTATCTGCAACAGCCGACGCTTAGACATACGAGAATCGAACTGAAACGCTTTACAGAGGTCTTTTTTTTGTGATTCTCGCCGATTCTTCCTTGCTTGCCGACAATTAACAAGCGATTTGACAAAACATGGGCGAATAATCAGCCGCAAAAACCGATTTGGGTTCGACTCTCGTATGCCTATGACGGCTGCGGTAAATAATATGCCGGTTCAAGCTTGAAAAATAAGACGGGAGCGTTATAATAAACAAGGGTGATACAGGAATGGATAAGCTTGAGCAGTTCAGAGAACTCCTCGCGCAGAGCGGGAACGTCGTTTTCCTTACTGGCGCAGGTATTTCCACCGCAAGCGGGCTTGCAGATTTCAGGGGCAGGGAAGGGCTTGAAAAACGCAAGTCGCCCGTGCCGTACGAAACGCTTCTTTCGATCGATTTCTTCGAGTCCGATCCGGAAACATTTTACAGGTACTATAAGGATTTTCTTATCGTCGGCGACGCGAAGCCTAACGTAGCCCACAAGGCGATAGCGGGTCTCGGCGACAAGGTCGGCGCGGTCGTCACGCAGAACATCGACGGCCTGCACCAGCTTGCGGGCAGCCGGAACGTTATAGAGGTCCATGGCACGACGCTTGAATACAGATGCGTCCGCTGCGGAAAAAGATACCCGGAGAGCTATATCAAATCGGCAGCAGGCGTGCCGCGCTGCTCCTGCGGAGGGATACTAAGACCTGATATAATCTTTTACGGCGAGTCGCTTGACATGCGAAAACTCGAAAAGAGCATCGCAGCGATAAGGGCCTGCGACATGCTGGTCGTCGTCGGCAGTTCTCTTGTCGTCTATCCCGCCGCCGGTCTTGTGGATTACCGCGGCCGGAACGCGAAATTCGTTATCATCAATTACGACCCGACGCCATACGACGCGTACGCCGACCTTGTGATAAACGAGGATATTTCCAAGGTGTTCGCCTCGCTCGACTCCGATTAGTCGGTTTGCCCGGATCGAGCGCGACCCTTCTCAACTGAAAAACAAAGAGCGAGCCCGTGATTGGCTCGCTCTTAAAAAATGCGCGCAGGTCGGCGAATTCAGCTTCCCGTCGGGATCAGTCGCCGTCTTTTTGCGGATATAAGGCGTTCAGGTCGTGCTTGCCCTTATGGTGGTACGGGAATATTTTCAGGAAGATATATCCGACGACGGAGCCGACGGTATTGCAGACCATGTCGCCCATCGTGTCCATAAGCGCGAAACGGCCGGGGTCGCGGGACGGGAACAGAGTTCTGTAGCCCTCCTGCGCGAGCTCGATAGACCAGTGCTGAGAGTCGCCGAGAGCTATCTGGTCATACGTGAACTCGAACAGCTCCCAGAGGTTGCCGAAAACGAAGCAGAAACCGAAAGCCGCGAAGAGCATTATCGGCAGGTTGCAGTAGGTCTTGTCCCTCTTCTGCATGGCGCAGAGGAACTCATACCCGCAGATAACGCCGAGAAGGCCTCCGAGAGTATGGAGGAAGGAATCCCACCACCAGATGCTGTAATAGAAACTGAGGTAAGCTCCGCAGAATGCCGTGCAGAAAATGAACGGAACGGAAACGTCCTGAATATACGTCGGGATCTGACGCAAAAAGCTCTTTTTCGGGAACATCATGAAAATCTCCCACAGGAACATCGCGAGAGTGTTCGCACCCATCTGAAGGACGTTCTGAGCGAAGGGTATCTCCTTTGAAAACGACAGGAACGGCAGCTTGTCCTTCCATAACGGAAGAAATATCCCGATGATCATCATGATACGGAAGACCCACCACAGAGCGAGCTCCCATTTTTTCGGGATCTTTGTTACCCTTTGGATGAAGTTCATGTGCTCTTTCATTCTCTTACCTCCTGAGTTCAACGAGGTCGATGATACCATATTTCAAGAATGATTTCAACACATAATCAGACCCAAATAAAAAATAGTCATACGCCTCGGTTGACTTTTGTCAGGTGTTCTGAGATAATCTATCCGTCAGAACAAAAAATGAGCGCCGGAGGGACTTATGACGCTGAAAAAGAAAACCATACTCAGTCTCGTTCTGTTCTTTCTGATCTTCGGTGGGCTTCTGACCGCCGCGACGTTCACCGATCTGCAGGTCAGCGATATTCTGACCAGGCATTCCCTGTCTGCCGGGCAGTATTACGCTTCGGATCTCTTCGGCAGCGCCTTTGAGGCGATCGGGACCTGTCCGGAATTCCTCGTCGGCGCGCTCGCGCTGGAGCTGGCACTGATCTATATCACACGGTTCTGGAAAAAAAAGCCACTGAAAACGATCCTTCAGATCATCGCTGCGGTCGGAGTATGCGGGCTGTACGGCTCGTGGTACAAAGAGCTGTTCGGTTATATTTTACGCCATTTCGACCCCGTCGACGGAGGCCTGCCCTCATACGTCTGGGGGGTATCGGTGTTCCTGGCGCTTTTCACAACGGTTCTCGCGGTGCTCGCCGTCAACAATTTCTCTGACGAGAGCGTAAAGAAGCTGCTGAAGTTTTCGATAGTAACGGCGTGCGCGATAATAGCGTCGGTCATAACCGTGCAGCTGATCAAGAATCCCGTCGGGAGGATGCGTTACCGCGCGATGAACGTGATAGACGATTACTCGGGCTTCACGCGGTGGTACGTCGTTAACGGGCAGCCCGACAAGGCGTGGATGAAAGCGACCTTCGGTACTTCGGACGCTTTCAAATCGTTCCCGAGCGGGCATACCCGTTCCGCCGCGTCCACTTTTTACCTGACGACAATGCTCGAGCTCATAGGCGTTAAAAGCAAGGGCAAAAGAGCCGCCTGCTGGATCTTTGCCGTCGTGTTCACAGGGCTTGTCGCCGTCAGCCGTATAATGGTCGGCGCGCACTTTTTCAGCGACGTGCTCATGGGCGGCACTATAGGCTTTGTCTTCGCGATGCTTTCCAAGGAATTCTTCCTGTGCGGAAGCAAGCATATCAAAGCTTTGTTCGGCAAGGCTGCGTGAAGCGGATTTTGCAGTCAATAAAAAACGCGATACTGTCCTTAATAAAGAAAAGGAGCGGCGTCTGCCGCTCCTTTGTGCTTCAGTTGAGAGGGATCCGTATGACCGTCGCGCTAAGAGAATCGAGAGTGTAGTTGAAACGTGGCCCCGGTACGGTGAAGCTTGACGAAGCGATCGCCATGGCCGGATCTTCGCCGAAGGCGTTTTCCTGCTCCGGCGAGTCGCCCGTCAGGGTCAGGACGGACGCGGTCAGCCCCGTCGCGTCGAGGGACGCGAGATCGACGGCGACGGTCTTCCTTTCTTCCGTCACGTTGACGAGCTTGATTATCAGATCGTCTCCGTCGATGCCGGATACGGTGTAGCAAAGGGCCTCGCTGTCCGAACCGGTCGTGTAGTCGACGTACAGCTCCCCGTCAATGAAGCACTTTACGTTTCTGCCGTCAACGACGACCTTGAGCTTGTAAAGCCTGCCGGTCTCTATCACGAGCTCTCTGACTGTGCCGGGTATCTGCCCGGTCTTCCCGCCGTCTTTTATCTCCTGCAGGCATGAAACCGTGTTGTTCCAGCCGCCGATGTTCCACATCAGGCAGTTGGACTCGTCCGTGACGCCGAAGGGGATCAGGAAGCCCTCCTCGCCGTCGAGCTTCACGGCGTCGAGAGTGTACGTGTAGTTTTCGATATCGTCGCCGAAGTAGGCGACAGTGCCCGCCTGCGACCATTCCATAGTCGTGTCGTTCTGGACGAGCTCTCCGTTTTTGACGTTCCATGTCCCGTCGGTGGGGAACTGCCAGTTCCAGAACAGGTCGTTGACGGTGAAATTGTCTTTTTCGAGAGTTTTGCCGGTCTCGTTGTCGACGACCAAAATGTTGTCGAAGCTTGCGGAGGTGTTCCACGTGCCGACGCCGACCCTGCCGAAGATATCATCCTGTGGGACGGATGCTCCTTCAAGAGAGCTGAAAACGACCTTTTGGGCGGTGTTCGTTGAGAACAGCTTCTGCATATAGTAGTTGACGGACGGCGTAACGCCGGAGTTGTTGAACCAGATGAGGTCCGGCGCCCAGTGGCGGGCTGTCGCTGAGGAAAGCAGCGGGGCGTAGCACGCCATACGGACGACGTCGGAGTTCCGCTCGAGCGCGGTCATATACGCGCCTTCCGCGAGAGCAGCCCCGAGGGTGTTGGAGCGCGCCGCGTACTCGCCGACGAAAACAGGTATGGCGCCGCCGTAGCGATTTGATGTGATCTCGTCGTCTGTTCTGCCGTATTTGTCATAGTAATCGGCGTTTTTCAAAAACCACTCGGGGTCGTTATAATAGTGCTGGTCGATGGCTCCGGCAAAGTCAAGAGCGGAGGCGGAATTCTCATCCATCCATTTTTCGGCGTATTCGTAGGACTTTATGTAATTCGTCCCGTGCGTCGCGTCGGACGCTCCCGCAGAGTAGATCAGCTCGACGCCCGCGAACAGCTCCGGGTCGGCTTCGGCGGCTTCGTCGAAGGCCTCGCGGAAAGCCGCGTAGCGCTCGTAGTATTCTTCAAGCTCGTTTTCGTTGCCTATGCCTAAATAATGAAGCGCGAAGGGTTCGGGGTGACCCATAGAAACGCGAACGGCGCCCCAGACCGTGTCTTCTCCGCCCCTGCAGAATTCAACAAGGTCGAGCATATTGCCGATGTAGCGCGAAAAATCCTCGCTGTTCATATCGACCCCGTGCATGCCGCGCATCTGGCAGTAAAGCCCGCAGTTGAGAACGGGCACCGGCTCGCAGCCCAGGTCCTCGCAGAGCAGGAAGAATTCATAAAAACCGAGCCCGTAGCTCATGAATGACGGGTACGGGTCGTCGGTCGCCCCGAGATCCGTCCAGATGTCTATGCCCTGTTTTCTTGCCGCCACGTCGCCGTAAACGCCGTTGAAAAAAAGCGGCATGCCCGAATCGTCAACGCCTATCGAATCCTTCCAGTCGTATTCGGTCACGGAGTCGTACCCCTCGATAACGCAGCCGCCCGGAAAACGCAGGAAAGAGGGAGACATTTCTTCAAGCGCTTCGCAGATATCGCGCCTGAGCCCGTTTTCACGGCCCTTGTAGGTGTCGGCGGGGAACAGCGAGACCATGTCGAGCAGGATCTCTCCGCCGTCGATCTCAAGCTCGAGCGACGCGGGGGAGCCGGAGCTTCCGGCGGTGATAACGGCTGAGTATTTCATCCAATCGCCCGTGTCGGCGACGTCGACCACTGTCTCGCCCAGGACAGAACCGTTGGACGTCAGGCGACAGGCGATGCTTCCGCTGAAGCCCTTTGCGTAGAAGCTGAGCTTATGATCCCCGGCCGAAACGGACATGCCCTCGAGCCATCCGCGGTTGGCGACGCCGCTGGTCGACTCCGCAGTGAGCTTCAGATAGCTCGTGTTGTTGACGTTGAGCCCCTCCTCGGCGTTGGTTAAGACCTCGGCGGAAGCGCCGCCGAAAACGGACCAGCCGTAAAGAGCGTCGTCTTTTGCGAGCGCGGTGAACTCAAACGAACGGTTCGCGACCATCTCGGCGTACAGTCCGCCGTCCCCGGCGAAGTTGATGTCCTCAAAGAACGCGCCGAAAAGCAGGTCGCTCACGTCGTGGAGCTCGTTGCCCGCGTCGACGGCAAGCCGGAAATCGGCCGAGGCTTCATCATACCCGCCGACCGATCCCGCGTCCGGTCTTTGAGGGGAAGCTCCACCCGACCGGGCGAAGATCGCGGTGAACAGAGCAAGCAGAGACGCGATGAGCCTCCTGAAAAACTGAAGGACAGAGTATTTCATTTTTTCCTCTTCTTATATTTGTTGCGTTAATTATACTGCGAAGGCTGTTTCAAGTCAAGAATGAAGCTTGCCGTTGAGCCTGAGCCAGTCTTCCTTCGTCATAAGGTTGACGTGCCCTTTGCGCGTAACGCCCAGCTGCGGCACGGGTACGACGTCGGAGGACCATTGATGTCTGAAGCCCAGCTTTTGCTGGACGCGCCTGGATTTTTCATTGCCGTCGTAGTAACCGCACCAGACGCGCTCGAGCTTCAGGTCTTCAAAAGCCCGGCGAAGCAGCTCGCGCGACGCCTCCGGCGCAAAGCCGCGGCCCCAGTACGGGATGCCGATCCAGTAGCCGAGCTCCGCCTCGTCGTCGCCTTCCGCAAGGTCGCTGTGGAAATGAAGCCCCGCCGAACCGATCGGCAGTCCGGTCTCCTTGAGCACTACCGCGTAGGTCTCGGGCGACGACAACACTGTTTTGATGATCCGGCGGCTCTCGTCCGCGCTCGTGTGAGCGGGCCAGCCCGCGCTCGGGCCCACTCTCGGGTCAGACGCGTATATATAACATTCCTCCGCGTCGGATTCCAGCCATGGCCGAAGGATCAGTCTCTGCGTTTCCAGGATCATTATCATCACCGGTCCGTTATCGTTTTTTTCAGCCCGAACAACCGCGCAAAAAAAGCCTTGACGCGCAGATTTAAGCGGTATCCGGGCCCTTACTCACTATTATAATAACATTTGTCGAATAAATCAATACCGACCGCGCGGCAAAGCGTTTTGGAATGGTCTTTACTTCGGTTTCCGTTTGTGGTATGATAGTCGTGTCAAAGGAGGGAACGCTATGGACAAATTCGTTCCGTATGAGAAGCTCTCGAAAAAAAAGAAACGGGAGCTCGATCTGAAAAAGAGAAAAACGTGGCCAGTCAACCCGGTGACGCGGAAACCGCAGAACCCGAAGGCTTACAACAGAAAAAAGACGCGCAGGATAGATCAGGACGATTATCCGTGCGCGCTTTTTATTGCGTGTCGGGTCAGACGTTGTTTGAGATATACAGAAGAACGATCGATATTATGAAATAAACGGCTATAAGGGCTACTGCTCGCAGGTGTACCTTCCGCTCGGCATGTATCGTCGCGGCGAATTCGCGGATAAAAGCGTTTATCCAGAAATAACTTTTCGTGGGACTGCCGATGCCCTCATACGTCAGCCCCGACTCCGAAGCGAGAAGGCCTGTCCGGAACACATGATAATTCGTTGTTGAGAACGCGGCTTTGCCGCCGCCGCGCCCGGAGATTATGTCAGCGGAATTGACGATGTTCTCACGGGTGGAGGCGGAGCTGTCCTCCGTAATGATCCTTTCCTCCGGAACGCCCGTTTCGAGCAGGTATCGTTTCATCGCTTCCGCTTCCGAGATGACCTCGTCGGAGCCCTGCCCGCCCGACGGAATGAAGATGATATCCTTTCCGGTGCTTTTTTTCTGCATACCGGCAAATTCGACGGCGCGGTCGACTCTGCCCTTGAGAAGCTTTGTGAGCCCTCCGTCCTTCCTGATCTGGCAGCCGTGGATTATTATATAGTCCTTGTCGAATGCCGGTATCCTGCGCGCCGCCTTCAGGCTGACAACGACCGTTCCGGCAAACACGCATTCAAGATAGGCGACGACGACGCCCGCCATGGCTTCTACGAATATCTCGATATAAAGAGCAGCTCCGGACTGATTATGGACGTCCACAACCGTCGTGCGCTGGAGCCATTCGCCTAAAAAGTACGGGAAAAGCGTCCCGAGGCAGATCAGAACGCCGAGTATGCAGCCGAGCATGTTCCTCCACGTCCTGCCCTCTTTGCGCATAAGATCGACGTTGCTGGCCGTTACAAGCAAAGAAATGATGAACGCCGCCGGAAGAGAGACGAAAGAAAAGTTCATCGCGGATTTCAAAAACGCCTCCAGAAGATCGTCCAGCCCCCGGTTGCCGAAACACAAAAAGACCTGTTCGATAAGAAGGAACGCCGTGAACACCGAAAACGCCAGATATCTGACGTTGCCGTACCGGTACAGGTTCTCTTTGATGCCTCTGCGATAGGCGAGTATAAGGCAGACAAGCAAAAACGCCAGATAGAGCGAGGCGAACAGAGGAATGAAAAAAGTGCCTGTGCTCATTCCGAAAAAAGTGTTGAGCGTTATGAGCCCGAAGCTGTGGACGTAGACCGTGTTGTTCCAGAAAACCGTCTTTCCGTCGGTCAACTGCAGAAAACCGCTCCCCCGGGAAACCGGTGCGATCGTCATAACAAGCTTGTCGCCTTCGATCGAGACGTCCTTTACGTTGAAAAAGGAGTCCGCCGGGTCTGCCACAGTGCGGATATCGGCAAGCGGGACGTTCGGCGCGTCGATCTCAACGACGGCGCTCCTTCCCGCGGCGACGAACAGGACCGCGCAGAGCAGAGCCATGACGACGCCCGTGATCACGCAGAGCCTGGCGCTGAACGCAGGGCGTTTGAGTGCGTCGGTTTTTTTGCGGTCCATTATTACCTCCCGCATTTCATAAGGATCTCTAATCGGTCGCCGAGGCCATGATGACGACAAAGCGGTCGAGACTGCCGTCGTAAACCGTCAGGCACAGCGCGCCCCACCACTCATGCCCGTCGTCGAAATAATCCGACCAGTCGGTCGTCCATTCCATGACCTCAAGACGGGATATCCCGTTCGGGAACAATGCCGCGTTGAGGAGCTCGAAGTCTTCCTGCGCGTGCATGCGGCTGGTGGGAGGGCAAAGGAAAGCGCGGCAGTAGTTGAGCTTTTCGCAGCGATCCCACGGAGCAAAAAGCTCGCAGGTATCGATATGCTTTGCCTGCGCCGCCGCGCAGTCGTAAGTGAACGCATCATCGTCTTCATCGTCCGCCAAAAGATCTGCGCAGGCCCGCGCGAGGGCAAGCCTGTGCGCCTCTGTTCCCTCGGCGGAGCGGTCGTTTTTTACGATACGGAAATCCACGACGCAGTAGGGGTATCCAGCCAGACGCGCCGAAAATGCGGCGTCCTCGATCATAAAGCCGGCTGCCGGGGCCGGCGGTATCTGTTCATCTTTCAAAGTTTGTTTGTTGAGAGGACGTTTATTGGCGCGGTTTTCTTTTTTTCTGCCCGCGAACACCTTTTCCGCGTCGTCGATACCGACAGCGCCGGTTTTTGCGGCGAATTCGACCATCAAGCAGAAATCACGCGCCGTGTAAACAAAACCAGTGATCGAAACGACATTTTTGCCTGCCCGAAAGTATTCGAGGACGGCCTGAGGATCAAAGGCGTTGCGTACCGCAGTCAGACGGCCGTTTTCATCGTTTATGTAAAGGCAGGGCTCGTAAGGGTGGCAGGAGAGTATGAACCTTTCATTTCCGGCGACCAGACATGGCGCGCCGTCAAGGAAGCAGAGCGTATAGCGCTCGTCCCGGTACACGACGCTGTCGTCAGAGCCTTCTGCCGCCGCTTCGTTCACGTCGACCGGGCGGCAGTCGGGCGGATAAGGCTCAACGGGTCCTGTTTGAAATCCTTGCATGTAACGATTTGTATCCCGGGGCTGTATCAGTCGACTGTGACGCGGAAGGTTCGCGCCGACCCGTCGGAGTTGTATACGAAGGAGTAGCAGTAGGTCCCGTCCTGGTCGTACTGTACGCCGTAGCCGTCGTAGCCCCATACGGAGGCGAGGGAAACGGGCGTCCAGACGCCGTCGGTTTTTTCCTCCACGTTCAGCTTCCCGAATTTTGTGAAGCCGTTTACCTTCACAACGGAGTTGTTGCCGCCGCCGCGTATGGTGAATACGGCTTCGTTTTCAGCGCACTTAACGGTGGGGATCACGGCGTCCTCCATGACGGTCCCGATCTCTGCTTCGGCCGTAAGGCGGTCGAAGGCGCTGTCCTGCCGCCAGGTCAGGACGGACGTTCCGCAGAAGAAAGCGGAAATGCAGGTAAAAACAGATAAAAGGATCGCGAAAAACCTTCTGAAAAATGAGATCATTTTTATTATCCTCCCGTATTCCATACCTCAGCTGACCGTGTATGTCTCGCGAACGGAAAAACGTAACAATCTGTCCTTCGGTGTCGGTATATTTTTTTTATATTATATCACGGAAGCAGAGAAAAGGGTAGACTTTTTTTGATTTGAGAGATAGAAATCCGATACGTTTTTTTTGCAGTTATACAGGGTACGTCCTTTTTTTTGAATAAGGCTGATATGATTATTTCCTTGCAATTGAAAGAGGATTATTTCAGCTGAACACCGATCTGTGATCCAGAATAAGCCGGAAACCTACGGCGGCAGCTCCGAACCGGAGCCCCGCCGTTCTGTTTTTGATTGAATTGTCTGAAAATTGCGCTGACAAGCTCAGAAAACTCACGCGGGCCGGTATTCGACCCATTCCCCGTCCCTGAGCGTTTCAAATTCTCCCCAATGAGGCTGCCCGGCGTCACGGCCCCTGACGCGTATCGGGATGAACGCGTCATGCTGGCAGAAGGGAAGGGGATCTTCGATCTCTATCCAGCCGTTTTCATCGATCAGAGAGTTCCAGTCGCCGTACAGGTCATCTAACGAACCGTAAAATCTGTCGGATGAGCACATGACCGCGTCCGCAGAGGAGTACTCGAAGAGACAGAAGCCTTCATCGGCTTCAAAAATCATTATCTTATACACACGGTTTTTGTCGTCGTAAACAAAGGGCTCTTTGAGCCGGGCGTATTTTCTCATGCTTAACTCCGAAGATCCCGATCTTCCGAAACAATCAACCTTTTATCAGGGAGTCTGCGACGGTTGACTTCGTCCGTTCCCGGCTATTCTTATTTCGCCGCAGGTTCCCACTTGCAGCGGACGGGGGAGACGATGGAACCGTCCTTTTTCATGTCCGCCATCGCTTTGTCCACGGCTTTTCTGTCAAGTCCGGTCAGCTCGGCGATCTTGCCCGCGTTCAGGGGTTCTCCGGCTTTCTTCATGGCCTCCAGAATGATTTTCTTCTCGTTCATGTTAAATCCTCCTTGTATTATTTACTGCATCCGCAGCTTGTTGTGGTTTTACAGCGCGTCTTGATATATCGCGCTGATGCTGTCCGGCTCAACGTGGCAGGGCATATTTAATATCTGTATGCCCGCAAGCTTTGCGTCTTCCAGCGCTTCGCCGAACTCCGGGTGCGTCTTAACGTTAGCCCTGACCTCCGTAACGCCGTCCATCTGGATCACGAACGCAAGTATCGCGTGATAACCCTCTTTTTTCGCTTTAATCATTTCCCGGATGTGCTTTACGCCCCTCTCCGTAGGCGCGTCCGGAAAAAATCCGACGCCTTCCGCTTCCAGAGTGCAGCCCTTGACTTCCATCAGGAACCGTTCTTCTCCGCGTTCCATATAAAAATCAACTCGGGAATTACCGTATTTGTATTCGGGAACGACCCTGTCAAAATCCCGCACGTTCAGCCACTCGGAAACGACCTTGTTCGGCGCCTGGCTGTCGATGTTGAAAAGGACGCCGTTTGATTTGCGTACGGTCACAAGGTCATATGCGGTCTTGCGGAGCGCATTGTCCGATTCGGTCAGCCACACCTCGGTTCCCGGGAGAAGCAGTTCTTTGCATCGCCCCGTATTTTTAACGTGCACGGTTTCTATGTTCCCGTTTGAGTTCACGTGAGCAATAAAGCGGTTCGGGCGGTCAATGAAAACAGCTTTGGTGATATTCCTGTATATCATTGTGACTTAATCCGCAACGTCCACGTCCGGTATGATCATGATCTCGTAATCCGGATAGAGGCTGCAAATCTCGTCATACAGGTTTTCCATCGCTTCTTTCCTGTCGGCGTCAAAGCTGATCACAACGTCGAAACGGACCGTTTTCTTCTCTGTGTCGGCGTAGAAGCCGTGCATCTGAAGCGCCCAGTCGTGAGCCATGACCGTCTTCTGGATCGCGTTGCGCATCTGCGCCGCCTCGTCGTCGGAAGTGTTGAACGAATATACGCCGATACCCGTCAGGATGATCCCGGTTTTATGAAAAACGTCGGTCTGTATTCTTCTTGTGATCCTGTCCACGTCGTCAACACTCAGATTGTCCGGCAGCTCGATATGTACCGAGCCGTAGTTTTTGTTCGGGCCGTAATTGAACAGCGTGACGTCGTAAGCGCCGAGCACCGCGTCTTCGGAGCAGATGATCTCTCTGAGCTCCTTCGTCGTTTCCGCGTCCTCTCGCTTGCCGATGATGTCGTTGAGTGTTTCGATCATCATTTCTATACCGGCTTTGATGATGAATCCCGCAATGATCACCCCGACGTACGCTTCAAGAGAAACGCCCCAGATCAGATATACTATCGCCGAAGCGAGAACGGAAGAAGAAAGGATCGCGTCGAACAGCGCGTCCGAGCCGGATGCGACCAGAGCGCCGGAATTGGATTTCTTCCCTTGCTTTTTCACGTAGATCCCGAGGATCAGCTTCACGACGATCGCAACGGAAATGATTATGATCGATATCGTATTGTAATCCGCCGCTTCGGGATGGATTATCTTTTTGATCGATTCCACCAGCGACGTGATACCGGCGTAAAGAACGAGGGCGGCGACGATCATGGAGCTGAGATATTCGATCCTGCCGTAGCCGAGCGGGTGCTTTTTGTCAGGCTGTTTAGCTCCGAGCTTCGCGCCGATGATGGTAACGACCGATGAAAGCGCGTCGGACAGGTTGTTGACCGCGTCGAGGATCACGGCTATCGAATTCGATACCAGTCCGACAAACGCCTTGAATCCCACAAGCAGAACGTTGGTAAGGATACCGATTATACTTGTTTTTACGATTTCTTTTTCTCTGTTTGCCGCGAGAATGGAGATATCATCGTTTTGATTTTTCATTACAAACCCTCCTTTCAGATCCCGACGTGTTTTTTTATTTCTCTTCCCGGGGATATGCAGATATCATCTCATACGTTCATTCTGCTGTATGATCGATCAACTGATCCTGTTGATCCTCACCCATTCCTGCGATATTCCGAACGGCGTCCGCTGAAGCACCACCTCGCGGCACAGATCCAGCGTCGCCTGCATTTTTTCGGATAGCTTTTCCAAGGCAAGATACAGCATCTCATCATCCGTCCTGACGTCAAGCAGAAAACCTTCGGGCAGGATATGCATTGCGGGGACGGCCTGGAGCAAAAGATGGCACGCGATCTGATGCCTGTCGGTAAGAGCTTCGATATCGTACAGCAGCGTCGGGTTCCGGTCTGCCGCCACGTCGATCTCATCCGCCAGCCTGATCAGAGCCGCAAGATAAGGCAGATGCACCGTTTTTCCTTCGCCGATTTTCAATTCAGCCGGGTACTCGTCAGTATCGAAAAGATCGACCCGCCTGTGGCCACGGCAGACCTGCGCGATCGCAAAAGTCAGTTCCGGCGACGGTATTTCCAGCAGCCCTGCATATTTTTTGATAAACAAGCCGCTGAATTCATGGTGATAATCTCTTACGAAATCCGCGACCGTGCGCGAGGGATCCCTGCTGAAATACTCTTTTGCGCCGAGAGCGTTTTTGAACTCTTCATAATCGCTCTGAGTTATCGCCATGCCCGTGTCGTGAAGATAGCAGCTCATGAGCAGTACGTACAGATCGTATTTGTTCAATTCGTCTATCCGGTCGGTTCCGATCAGCTGATTGCAGAAGATAAGAACGTTCATGGAGTGAAAAACGGAATGATCCGTGAATTCCGGAAAAAGCCGTCTGAACTTCGCAAGCACATGCTGCGAGATGAACACCGTGTCCGTAAACCGCTTATGCAGTTCCGGGTCCAGTGAACGCAAACGCCTTTCAAGCAGATAT
>JAILDS010000191.1 GCA_024689165.1 Clostridia bacterium | reverse complement strand
TCGACAGCCCGCCGTAGATCTCGCTGCCGGGGTAAACAAAGCCTCTCGCCTTGCAGAGGTTAACGATCTTTTCAAGTGTTTTTTCGCTTCTGTCCATATCAGTCGCCTTTCCGCAATTAATACCGCTAAAATATACCGCAGAGGGAAATGATTGTCAAGTAAGCCGAGAAGAACCTGCCGCTTTGCGGCAGACAGCTGATAGCGGATAGCCGATAGCAGTCAGCGGTCGGGGTTTACGATACTCGGCGGCAGCGTTCTTAAGTAGTGACGTCGGTACGCAGCGCGGGTACAATAGGCATATCCGTTTTTTCAATGCGCCGCAGGCCATTTTTCTATCAGCTATCGGCTATCCGCTATCCTCTGCCGTGACTATTTTTTCACTTGATAACAGCCGCGGTTTTCGGTATAATCTGCGTGATCACTATCCCGGGAGGGTGTTTTATGAAAAAAAGCATAAAAGCGCTCGTTTTCGTCTGCGCGCTCCTAACCATGCTGTGCGCCTGCCTGTTCGTGTCCGGCGCGGTCGGCGCGAGGCCCGGCGCCTTCGGCGGGACGACCGCCGACGCGGCGGCGGAAGAGTCGTTTGAACCCGTGAAGACCTGCATGAGCGGCCGCGAATGCGGCGCAGGGTGCAAAAGCAAGGTCTTCGACCTCGTGACGCCCGCCGACGTTCCCGCAAGGAGCCCCGCCCTCATCGGCGGCAAGTCCTTCGCGCCGGCTCTTACAAAAGCGGACAAAAACCTGCCGCTCGTCATAATCGTCGTCGGCTTCAAAGACGTCGCTTACGAGCCGGAATTCGACTGGGCGCAGGAGATCTTCAAAACGGAGTACTCGCTGTCGCAGTACTATACCGACATGTCCTTCGGGCAGTTCACCTTCGTTCCGGCGGTCGAATCCTCGGCTTACGGCGCGGACGGCAACACCAACCTCGCGGACGCCGTCAACGACGGCGTAGTCCACGTTTCCCTGCCGATGAGGCACGACGACTGGACGACGCTCGCGGCCGGTTCGCCCGAGGAGAGGTCGCTCGTGGATATGGTCGCCGGCGCGATAAACGCCGCCGACGCGTACGTCGACTTCGCGTCCTATGACGCGGACGGCGACGGCGTCATCGAAAACAACGAGCTCGCGCTGGGCCTCGTCGTCGCGGGCCTCGAGGGCTCCAACGGCTGGACCGGTACGGACGCTCTGTGGGCGCACGCCTGGGACGTCGCAGAATACGCCGGCGAACACGAGGATTATACGGTCCCGTCGCCCGACGGCGTCGAGGTCTCCGCGTATATCTCGATAGCGGAGCAGCTCATTCCCGACTCGCAGGAGCCGATAAGCGTCCTCGCGCACGAGCTCGGGCATTATCTCGGCCTGCCGGACCTCTACGACGTTTACTATACCACGGGCTACGAGTGGTCCGATTACGCCTGCGGGCCGCTGTCCGTCATGGCGTCCGGCTCCTGGGGCACGGACCTCGACGGCAATTACAGGCCTTATTCCATGGACGCCTGGAGCAGGTACGTTCTGGGCTGGATCTCCCCTCAGACCGCTGATGAGGACGGCGTTTACACCGTCGCCTCCTCCTCCGGCGGTTTTTCGACCGTACTGGTGCCCACCCTCGCCTCGGGCGAGTATTACCTGCTCGAGGACCGCGTTTTCGAGGGCTGGGACGAGGGCCTCGGCGCCGAGCTTGAAAAATGGAGGTACGAGGACTCCCAGGACTGGGACGTCTTCGACCTGTTCGACGACGACGTCGACTGGCGCGACCTTACAGACCCGCTCGGATGGTTCCATGAGACCGAAAAAACCAAAAGCTCCGGCGTGGTCATATGGCACGTGGACGACAACGTCTACGACGAGTACAACGAGACCAACCAGGTCAACGTCGGGACGCACCGCCCCACCGTCATGCCGCTGTACCCCGAATTCGACCCGGACGGGACAGTCGGTTTCATCAACGACGCTCCCGATCTGTACGACCCGTTCTATACTTCCGATATCTGGCAGAAAAACTACGCCGGCAGTCTCGGCGCGGCCCTCGACCTGCCGATCTACATGGGTTTTGACAGGCGCTACACAAGGGCGTATTCCGGCACGAGGCTGACCTTCCTCGACCCCGAGGGCGGCAGCATCCGCGTCGGCGTCGAGCTCGCCTCAGAGCTTCCGGAGCCCTACGACGCCTTCGTGCCCGACCTTTCGGGCGATCCCTCGGTCGTCGCCTACGGCGCCTGCGGCTACGGCGCGTGGTGGAAGCTCTCGACGGACGGCGTGCTGACGATCGCGGGCGATGGCGATATGTTCGACTTCAACGGCTTCGTCTATGACGTTGACGAGGACGGCAGCCAGCTCGAGACCGGCGCCTCCGATACGCCGTGGTTCGATCACGCGGACGGGATCAAGTCCGTCGTCGTCGAAAACGGTGTGACGACCGTCGGCCAGGGCTCTTTCGACCACCTGACCGCGCTTGAGACGGTCTCGATCGCCGACAGCGTATTTTCCGTCGGCCACTGGGCTTTTATGGACTGTGAGAGCCTCGTCTCGGTCACGCTCCCCGCTTCGGTGACCTCGCTCGGTCAGGCAGTCTTCGCCCAGTGCCTGAGCCTTGAGGAGGTAAGCATTCCCGAAGGAGTCGAGAGCATTCCGGCGTACGCTTTCATGGAATGCGGCAGCCTCGGCCCGGTCGAACTCCCGGAGGGGGTGAACACGATCGATTACGGAGCGTTTTATTCTTCCGGCATCAGAGAGATACGCCTGCCCTCGACCATGCATTACGTCGTCGATTTTGCTTTCGATATGTGTTCCTCCCTCGTGGACGTTTACTACAACGCCTCGGTCGACGAATGGACGAACAACGTTGAGTTCGGCGTACGGAACAATCCGCTCTTCTGCGCCGCCGTACACTGCTCCAACGGAGACGTTGAGATCGTCCCCTCCGATATTGCCGGCGATGA
>JAILDS010000255.1 GCA_024689165.1 Clostridia bacterium | reverse complement strand
GAACGCCTCGCCCGCCGCCTCATGGGGCGCGGCGCATGCTTTCAGGTTTGCTTCAACGACGTTTTCAACGTACGTAAAATCGCGGCTCTGTCTGCCGTCGCCGTTAATAGTCGGTCTTACCCCGTGAAGGAGCTGCCTGATGAACCGCGGGATGACCGCCGCGTAAGCTCCGTTCGGGTCCTGCCTCGGACCGAAAACGTTGAAATAGCGCAGCCCGTAGGTGTCGAGCCCGTAGTGACGGGTATACTGCTTCGCCCATTCCTCATCGCATCGTTTGGTAAGCGCGTACGGCGACAGCAGATTACCTTCCCTGCCTTCGGTCTTAGGCAGATTTGGTTCGTCGCCGTAAACGGAAGAGCTCGAAGCGTAAACAAATTTTTTTACGCCGGATCTCCGGGCGGCCTCAAGCATGTTAAGCGTACCGGTAATATTGTTCGCGCAGTAAAACAGAGGCATCTCTATAGATCTCGGAACAGACCCCCACGCCGCCTCATGGATGACGTAATCAGCGCCGTCGCAGGCGTCAAGGCATACATCAATGTCTTTGACGTCGCCCTCAATGAATGTATAATTCGGATCGTTCTCAAAAATCGACACGTTTTCACGCTTGCCTGTCGACAGATCGTCAAGGCATCGGACGACGCATTTTTTTTTCAAAAGAGCCTCGCAGATATTCGAACCGATGAAACCCGCTCCGCCCGTTACAAGAAAAACCGATCCGTCGGGAAAGCTGACGTCAGAATAACTCATTTTACAGTCTCCAGTACAGATATCCGCGGTTTTCGTATTCCTCGCGCGAAAGAATGCCCTTTACGTCGACCATGACCCGTTTCCCGGGGCCGTACAGCGATTCTATCTTATCGAACGGGCATTCCCTGAACTCATCATGCGCGACGGCAATGATAACGGCGTCAGCGTCCCTGATCTCATCAAAAGGCGTGAAAGAAATGCCGTAAAGCCGTTCCGCTTCGTTCTTGTCGGCGCATGGGTCGCACACGAGAGGCCTGATGCCGTACTCGCCGAGTTCGTTAACTATGTCTATTACACGGGTGTTCCTTGTATCCGGGCAGTTTTCCTTGAAAGTGAATCCAAGGATAGCAACCTTCGCGCCCTTAACGGGTTTATCAGCGGTTATAAGGCTCTTGACGGCGTTTTCAGCGACGTAACGGCCCATGTCGTCGTTTATGCGCCTTCCGGCAAGGATCACCTGACTGTGGTAGCCCATCATCTCGGCTTTGTAGGTAAGGTAATACGGGTCGACGCCGATGCAGTGCCCGCCGACGAGCCCCGGAGTGAAATTAAGAAAATTCCACTTCGTCCCGGCGGCGGCAAGCACGGACTTAGTGTCCAGACCCATGCGGTTGAAAATGATAGAAAGCTCGTTCATGAAAGCTATATTGATGTCGCGCTGGCTGTTTTCAATCACCTTCGCGGCTTCCGCGACCCTGATCGATTCTGCCCTGTGGACGCCCGCCTTGACCACGAGCTCATAAACAGCAGCTACGTTATCGAGGGTTTCTGCGTCCATTCCGGAAACTATCTTTTTGATCGTCTCAAGTCTGTGGACCTTGTCGCCGGGATTGATCCTCTCGGGAGAGTAAGCGATCTTGAAATCCGTCCCGCAGACAAGGCCGGATTCTTTTTCTAGGATGGGCTTGCATACATCCTCGGTAACGCCCGGATAAACGGTAGACTCATAAACCACGATACTGCCGGGGGTCAGGTTCCCGCCGAGGAGACGCGACGCGCTCTCAACGGGGGTCAGGTCCGGCGTATGGTCGTCGTTGACAGGCGTCGGCACGGCGACAATGTGGAAGCTGGCCTCTTTTAGCATACTCTCGTCGGCAGTGAACTCGACTGATGTATTCCTTATCGCCTCATCGCCGACCTCTCCGGTGGGGTCGACTCCGCTTTTATAAAGCGCGATCTTCTCCGCATTGAGGTCGAAACCAATAACGTCGAGTTTTTTTGCAAACGCCACGGCGATGGGCATGCCCACGTAACCGAGACCGATCAGAGACAGCTTTTTTTTCTTGTTTACAAGATCGTCATACAAACTCATAATACACTCCGTTCAGACGCGAAAGCGTCGGATTGTTGCTTTTTTATCTGCCGGGCTGACCCGGTAGGATCCTTGAAATCGAAAGTTCTTCAGATCATACGGAAGAGCCTTTTAAGACCTCAACGACAGTATCAATAAGAACGCGGTTCGTTTTGAATACGTCGAATTTCTCGACCGCAAGGCTGCGTGAATTCATCCCCATTTTTTCGGTAAGAGCGTCGTCGGAACAAAAAAGAAGCATTGCATCTGCAAGAGTCGCGACGTCGCCGGGTTTTACGAGCAGACCGTTAAAGCCGTCTCTGACGGTTTCGCGGCAGCCGACCGCATCGGTCGTGATGATCGGTCTCGCGCAGGACATCGCCTCAAGAGTAACTCGCGGAGTCCCCTCACGGTAAGAAGGGAAAACAAAATAACGGATCCTTTCCATAAAAGAGGCAACGTCGTCGATCTCGCCGAGGTACTCGGCAGCTCCGCGCGCGGTAAGTTTATCGAGCAGGAGCTGAGTTTCGGAGCCGATCCCGTCAAGCTCGCCGGCGATAAGCAGACGCGCGTCCGGGAAACGGTCGTGAACGAACCTGAAAGCGTCCAGCAGTTCGCAGAAGCCTTTTTCCGGATTGACCCTCCCGAGATAGCCGAAAACCCGCTCCTTCGGAAGCGGGAGCGCCGGGAATCTTTGAGTGTTCACGCCGGAACCGTCGACCTGAACATATCTTTCACGTTTGCCGAGCCGAAGCGACGCGAAGAGCTCAAGGTCGTCCGAATTCTGAAAAAAGATCCTTGAGGAGTAATCGAGCGCAGAACGGATATAAGGAAGGATGACCGAACGTTTAGCCGCGCCCTGAAGCCCCTGCGTGATAAAAAGGCTCCCGGCTCCGTTTATAACGTTGACACAGGGTACGCCGGCAGCTTTCGCGGAAATGTTGACGAGCGGCGCAAAACGGATCCCGTATGAAAACAGAAGGCGCACATGACGATCTCCGACCGTTTCCGTGATAAGCTTCTGAGCGGAAATCTCGTTGAAGGGGTTTGTTTTACGCCTTTCAAGCGGCAGTTGAACGTAGTCGAAACCGTGCGGCGTAAGCATTTCATCCCCCTGGCGCTGAGGCTCCGGACCGAAAACAACGACCTTGAAGCCTGACTCACGAAGACCGTCCAGAAGTTCCGGGCGGTAAAGATAGAGCCTGTGAGCGCAGGCGGACACAACGCCGATCGTTCCGGTCGTTTCATCAGTCAAAAACATCGCTGTATACCTGTTTTGAGGGTTTGTAGTCCTTGCCGAAAACGGTCAGGACTGTCATAAGGATGATTTTCAGATCGTAGAACAAACTGAGTTTTCTGATACCGAGAAGATTGTAATTCATCTTGTCCGGAAGGATCTCGGAGATATAAAGCTCGTCGGGGTCCTCGTGGCCGAGCAGAAGATCGTTTTCATTCCTGTAATAGATGCTTGCGAGGGACGTCATGCCCGCCGGAAGAAGGAATGTAGCTTTCATCTCGTCGGTATAACAGTCGACGTATTTCTGAACCTGAGGGCGAACGCCGACAAAGGTCATGTCGCCTTTGAAAACGTCAATGAGCTGCGGCAATTCATCTATCTTTGACTTTCTGATAAAAGCGCCGACGCGCGTAACGCGGCTGTCGTTCTTTGTCGTCAAAAGGCCGCTCTTGTCGGAATTGATATACATGGAACGGAATTTATGGATACGGAAATCACGTTCGTATGAGGTCTTTCTTACCTGTCTGTACATTACGGGACCGGCGGATTCGGCTTTTATCGCAATGGCAGTCACAAGGAAAAGCGGGCTGAGGAGCGTAAGAAGAACGGCAGAAGCGACGACGTCGAAAACGCGCTTAAAGAAAAGAGTCAATCGTTTTTTACGAAGGATATCGTAATATTCCCTCACGCTTTCGTTCTTCATATCCTCGGGAAGAGACTCCCATTTTTTCAGTCTCATGATGATGCCTCCTCTTCCGGCAGCTGTTCGCCGCGGAAAGGCTCGACACGACCGTCGGACGTTACCGAGCAGACTCTTGTGCAGTATTCAAGCACGCTTTTACGATGGGCGGTAAGGATGATTATCTTTTTAGGGTCGTCTTTGATGATGTTCCCAAGGACCTTCGCCTCGGTATCAGTATCGAGCGCGCTCGTCGCCTCATCCAGAAGCATTACCGGGGCATTCCTCAAAACAGCTCTTGCTATCAGAAGTCTCTGAAGCTGACCGCGGGAAAGGTTGTCTCCGTTTTCACCGACCTGGTATTCGAGTCCCTCGGGCTGAGAAGCGATAAAATCATCCATACAGGCAAGGGCAAGTGTCTCCATAAGCTTTTCATCGGTAGCTTCCGGAGCGACAATACGCAGGTTCTGCGCGACGGTACCTGAAAAAAGCGTACTCTCCTGCGGGACGTATGAAAAGAACCTTCTCGTGCTGTCGGAAATATTGATCGTATCGTCTCCGACGCTGAGCTTCATCTCTCCGGAGCGGGGTCGGACAAGGCCCAGCAACAGTTTCAGAAGAGTCGTCTTCCCGTTCCCGGAACGGCCGACGAGTCCGAGCCTTTCCCCGGGCCTGACCGACAGACCGACTCCGTTGAGTACGTTTGCGTCAGCTCCCTCGTACGCAAAAGACAGACCGGAAATATCTATTCTCACGCCGTCGCCGGATCGTTTGAGAAGCTCGGCCGCAAGATCCCTGTCGGCGTCGGACTCGGCCTTGAACCGGGTTATCTCCATGATCCTTCCGGCCCCGGTGGAGATCGAAATCATCAAAGGCGCGAGCGAAGCCAACGAAGAAAACGAGTTTGTAAGCGTGCTCGAGATCTGAAGGAACAGCGTCATGGTCCCGACTGTTATCAGCCCCTGCCAGAGCCTGAATACGGCCCAGCCGTAGCATGCGTATGAAACCACGATGCCCAGCAAGGACAGGACCATAGTCATCAGTATGTTGAACTTTTCATACTTGAGCCTGACCTCGCGGTATTTTTCTGTCAGCTCTTTGAAAAGAACTATGTAGCGCGAGACAAGGTCAAAGGATTTGATGAACTGCAGGTTGCGCAGAGATTCCTCGGAAAATGAAAGAACCTTGCCGTTCATCTCACGCGTCTGCTTGCTGAACTTCCTTATGGTTTTGACAAGGAATCGGCTCGAGAACACAAAGAACGGGGCGCTCAGAAGCGCAAGGAAAGCCATCACTGCGTCGTAATGCAGAACAACGGCAAACGACAGAACGAACGTAAGCGTCTTTGAAAACACGCTCGGGATAAAATTAATGATGCCTGACGCGACTGTCGATACGTCGCCCTCAAGCCTGTTGAGCAGTTCTCCCGAGTGAAAAGCGCCGATCTTTTCCCACTCCGCACGGACAACGGTCGAATATATCTCGTTCCTGAGCTCGTTGCCCACCTTGGTGGACAGAGCCACGGTTATACGTGAAGACAGGGCCTGGAACAGCGTCTGCGACACAAGCAGCACTGCAACTGCAGAGGCTGAAATATAAAGCGTGTCCCTGTTTTTGTCGATAACGGCGTCGATCAGGAATTTTGATGCGACCGATGAAGCGACCGCAAGCACGGATGAAAACAGTCCGAAAAAAATGTAAACGAAAACGGTCAGCTTATATCGTCTGATATAGCTGAATATCCATTTCCATTCACGAATAACGTTCCGAAGAACTCTTTTGTTCAGATACTGTTTCACGATTAAATAGTTTTACTTCTTCCCGCCCGAAGAGGACTTCTTTTTGCTCCTGCGGTGTTTTTTGCGGCTTTCGCCGTATCCGTAACCATACCCGTAGCCGTAGCCGTAGCCGTAATAGCCGTAACCGTAGCCGTATTTGCCGTAGTGCCCGTAATGGCCGTAACGGCTGTAACCGTAATTGTCTCCGTAACCGGTGATGCCGCTTGCCGCGCCGTTGAATACACAGCCGAGGATACGCGCGTCGGAGGCAAGAAGGTTCTCAAGACCGGCTTTGATACGGGAGACGCGGACGGTGTCCTGAAGAACGACGTATACCGCGGCGTCAACGCATTCCGCGATGATCGACGTGTCGGAGATCAGGCCGCAGGGCGGAGTATCGACCAATATAAGATCGTAACTGTCCCTGAGGGAATCGAAAACGCTTTTTACGTATTCAGACCGCATCCTTCGCCAATAGTTTTTTCTTGACGGAAAAACAAGAAGAGAAATATTGTACTTTTCGGACTTGAAAATCACGAATGAATCATTCTGCGGCGCGGGGACCTCGGAAGGATCTATGTCAAGAAGTTCGAGAACGGAGGGGTTGCGTATATCCCAGTCGATGAGCAGCACGTTCTTGCCGAGATCGGCTGCGGAGAGAGCGATATTCGCCGTAACGGTCGTCTTCCCTTCGCCCGGCGCGGTACTCGTGACGAGAACGATCTTCTCATCAGGGCCGAGCGCGTGGACGATATTGTTCCTCAAAAGCCGCAGGGATTCGAGGAAGCCGCGGCCGACGTTGGGGTTCGTTCTCAATACCGAGCGGTCGATACGCTGTTTATGCTTTTTGAAGGATACTTTGGGAAGAGTTCCGAGAGCCTCCTGCCCGAGCTTTTCGGCGATCTCGTCCTTTGTTCTGACGGTTTTTCTTGAAACGCAGTACAACAGCACCCAGGCAAGGCCGAGGAACAGTCCTACCATAGCAGCTTTTTCCGCGTCGGAAATATATGAATTCCTGTTAGCCGGAGAAGTCGGGACGTAAGGATTGGTAATAAGCGTAAACTTGATATTGCCTACGACGTACCGGGCCACTTCGGGGCATTTGTCTATAGCGCACATGATCACGTCGTAGACGGCCTGCGGATCTCCGCCTGTGCACATGATCGTGAACATGTTCGACCCGGAAACGGAAGACGGGACCGACAGCGTCGCGGGCAGTACGTCGTAACCCAGCTCCTCACAGATCGCGTCCTGAAGTATATTGCTTTGAAGGATATAAGGGAACGCGGTCGAAAGCTGGCTCGCCATAGCAGAGTCGTAATAGAACGAATACGAGGTCATGCCGCCGTCGGTCCTGTTCGTACCCGTGGAGGTCGAGATAGTAAGCGTAGCCGAAGTAGTATAATAGGGAACGTATTTTCTGTAGCTCGAATAGAAACGAATGCCGCCGAATAAGACTGTCAGACCAAGAACGAGCCACCAGTAACGCTTGAGGCCTTTTACAAAGTCGCTGAAATAGAACGGGATGAACTCGTTCTTGCGGGCGTTGGTCTTCTTGTTCGAAGAGCCTGATTCTTTAGCCATACCGTTCTGTCCTCGCTGAAATAACTGACTGCGGTCAGATCAAAGGCCTGATGATCCTCCGCCGGCGGTCAAATCGGGTTTATCGTCGTCGGGTTCATCCTCTGGCAGGCTCGTATAAGCGCCTGAGTACTTGCCGTAACTGCCGTAATGGGAGTATTTGGAATAAGCGGAATATTTGGAATACTTGCCGTATGAGCCGTACCTTCCGTAGCCGCCGCTCCTGCCGTAGGCCGTGTACTTGTCGTATTTCCCGTATTTGCCGTACTTCCCGTATTTATCGTACTTGCCGTACTTCCCGTATTTGCCGTACTTCCCGTACTTGCCGTATTTGCCGTATCTGTGGGAATAGCTGTAATAATAACCGGATTCGTCAAGCCCGAGCTGACCGGCAAGATTGAACTCGGGATAAACGTCGTTGAGTATGCAGCCGATGAATCCCGCGCTGAGGTTGGTAAGTGAAAGTATCGCGTCGTTGATCGCGGCGACTCTTACGACGTCGGTCCTGACGACCATAAGGTATTTATCGGTGATCTGAATGAGATCGGTGACCGACGTGTCGGCAGAAATTGGCGACGTGTCGACTATGATATAGTCGAATTTGTCTCGCGCGGCGTCAAGGATGTGCTTGACCCTGCCGTTTTCGATCCATTTCTGCGAATTCTTATGAGCTTTGGTATTGATGGCGAAAAACAGATTCGACTTTTTATATCTCCTCAGCCTGAATCTCTGGGCGGGGAGAGCGCCGGAAAGGTAGTCGCCCAGCTCGGATTCTTTATTGTATTTTAGGCTGAAAAGCTTGTAGAGCGCGGGCTTTTTCTGATCCATATCGAACAGAAGGACCTTATTGCCCTTGCTCGCAAGGGAAAGAGCGATATTCGCCGCAACTGTCGACTTGCCTTCATTTTCCGCAACGGAAAGAACGGAAATGACCTTTGCGCCGGAAACTCGCTTGAGGTATTCGATCTTCCCGGCGACCTGATGGAAAGACTCTGAGAACTTCAGGCTGACAGCCGCGCTCTCATTCATCAGAAGTCCTTTTTTCGTGTTTTTGATGATGCTCGCGAGGGTACGGTTCTTCCGTTCGTGAGGAATGACGGAAAACAGCTTCGCATCGACCTTTTCGTTAAAGGCCTGCTCCGATTTGACCGTATCGCGCAGTATCGA
>JAILDS010000149.1 GCA_024689165.1 Clostridia bacterium | reverse complement strand
AGCCTTCCGGCTGGATTTCCAGCACCTCACTCTCCGGTGAGATGTAACGATCCCGGTCAGTCCGACGGTCTGTGCAGGTGGTGCGGCAAGCCGCACGAGGGTTTCTTCGGGAAGATAGTCGCATTCTTTCACAAAATCTTTGTCGCAATCTTCGGCGCGAAATACTGATACAGCGTATAATCGACGTGTCCCCCGCCCACCGGCGGGGGGACACGTCGTTATGCAAGGGATCGAAAAACCTGAAGCAGTGTCCGCAGGCGCAGAAAAACTCCCTCCGTCGCGCTGACGCGCGCCACCTCCCTCACGGAGGGAGGCATTTCAAGTATGAAGGATGAAGTAATGGCCTGCGGCGCATTATAAACCGACGCTGCGCGTCGGGGCGGCACTGAAAGATTCCCCCGCGGTGCGGGGGAAATGTCGGCGCAGCCGACAAATGGGGACAGGCGCTGTTGCCCTGCCGCGCTGCCGGGTCATAAGGCCGCGCTTTGTTGAAAAACACACTGCGCGTTCATACCTTGGGCACCGGGGCGGCCACGCTGGGGCAATGCTCCCTATTCCCTACTGCCTGTTTCCTGATCCCTGTTCCATGAATAGGGGCTATACGCCAAACGCCGAAAAGATCCTTTCGAACAGCTCCGTAAACAATTGCAGCAGTCTCAGGACCGGGTCGAGCGTCAGGATTTTTTCCGCCTCGCAGGGCAGGGCCACGTCAAGGTCGGCGGGGTCGCTGTAATCGTCGACTATACCTCCCGCGAGGGTCTCGAGCAGGGCGAGAGCTGTTTTTTCCGCGGCCTGCACTATCAGCGTACCAAACTCGGACGACGCCGCGGAACCGACGACGGCGCGGGCGAAACGCCGCACGACGTCCTCGTCCTCCTGCGACAAAGCCTTTATCACCGCCCCCTCGAGGCAGACGAGCAGGAGCTGCGTATCCTCCCGGGAATCCCCGGACTCGCCGCCGAAAAGCCCGTACATCAGCTTCGCGGCGACCTGGTAGGGCTTGACGTAAGCGCTGGGCGGCACTTCTTTGCCGAAAGGCGAGAGCGCGGCTTCAAGGCTGCCGTCCCCGCCGTATATGTCCGATCCGACCGCGGCGCCGACTTTTTTCATGACCCGTTCAAGCGAATCGTAGACCGCCGTGCCCTCTTCGAGCCTGAACCATCTGGCGAGCCTGTTCATGGAGCCGACGTTCCTGTTGAGCCACTTGCAGACGCCGTTTTCGAAATACGAGTAGGCGTAAGCCGGAAAATCGGCTTCAAGCGCGGCCTTCTGCGCGGCGCTCATGGCGTCCGGCAGCAGAGAAACGTCGATCCGGGTCACGTAATTACAGGATATATCGACCTTTCCGCCGTCGAATACCGCAGTGCGGTATGTGTTCGGCGACGTTATCAGCGCGCCCGTCTGGACGTCGTATATCGTATTCCCGCGCAGGGACTTCGCGCACGAAACGTCGTTGGCGTGGATGTGGCCCGTAAAAACGACCTGCACGCCGTTGTCCGCCAGGTAAGAGGCGAAGAAACGCCAGGAACCGAGCATCGGCTGGAGCTCATAGTGCGGCAGTATGCTGTGGTGCATCATCACTATAGGCGTCCTGCCGTCCTCACGGGCGGCGCTCAGGCTTTTTCCCAGCCACGCGAAAACGGAGGCGTTGATCTCGCCGTCGTCTTCGCCGTAAATGCACGAATCGAGCGCGATGAGGCGGTAATCATCGGACAGGTCTGCCGTGTATGACGCGGAGGTCTCGTGCCTGTCGAGGGCCTCGTCGTAGCCGAACTCGGCGTATATCTCGCGAAATTCCTCCATGCCGACGTATCTGTCGTCGCTTTCTGCGTCGCAGTCGTGGTTGCCGTTTATGACGAAAATGCTTTTGCCGCTGCGTTTCTCGCAGTCGCGGAGATATTCTGCGAACTTCAGGTGCGAGGCGCGTTTGCCGCAGGTAAGGTCCCCGGCGATGAGCAGATAAGGCGAAGAAGACGCGGCGAAGGAATCGAGCATTGCCGCGAGTATCGCCCCGGACTCATAGTTCATCTGTCCCTGAGTCGAGGCGTACCCGTAAAGCTCCGGCTCGAGCATATACTCCGTGTAAACGTCGCTCATTTCGCCGAGGTCCTCCGGGCACTGGTAGTGCGTGTCCGCCGCGACGGTCAGCGCGAGCGGCCGAGGACCGGCGGCGGAGACCGGGACGGCGCACGCGAGCAGGCACGCCGAAAGGACCGCAGCCGTAAACGGCTTTATCATTTTACGCATATAACGACCTCCGAATCCTCGGAACGGATCTCATATCCCCCGTTCCCGGTTTTTCTGAAACAACCCTTTTCAAGGCGGACGGAATACCCGTACGAATACCCCTCCCAGGGCTCGACCTTCATATAAAGTCTTTCGCCGTCGGTCCCGACGTACGGAACGCCGCTTCCCGGCGCGTATACGAATCCGAGCGTGAAATCCGCGTCCGACGTTATCCTGACGCTCTGGGGCCCGGCGGTAACGGTCATGCCGCCTCCGAGCTTCACTCTCAGGCTGTCCGTACCGACGGACTCGGCGGAAACGCCGCCCGTCACGCCCTTCGGGTACAGCCCCGCGCGCACGTTAAGGTCCGAAAACCGGTAGCCGTCGACGACCGGCAGGTTGAAATAAGCGCAGTTGTGGCTCGTCTCGCGCCTGTCGAGGTATTTTTCGCGGAAGCCGTCGTCGAAAAGGTACAGGTCCCGTATCCTCGGGACCCCGTTTTCGGAATAGAAGTTTATCCGGTAATCCCTGCTCTGGTACCAGACGCTCGAAAAGTCGCCGTCCGGCGTTTTTTCCTCGAAGCACTGCGCCATCGGCGGGGTCTGCGGGAAGCTGCGGCGGAAACGCCTGCCCGACTCCGTCAGAGTCAGGACCTCGACGGTCCCGGCGTCCGAGAGCCGTCTGAGCTTTTCGAACTGCATCGTGAGCCCCGGGAGTATCGAGTCGCCGCCGAAGGAGTTTTCCTGACCGAGCTGGACGTAGGAAAGGTTCAGCCCCCTGCCGTTGAAATTGTTCGCGAAGTAAGCGTCGACCCAGTCGGGGTCCGCGCCGGAGTTGCCGTACACCGGCTCCATCGAGCGCACGCCCTGACAGCGGGAGCCTTCGCTGACGCCGAGATCGTACTGCCGCACCGGGTCGGCCCCGAGCATACGGAACACGGGCAGGTCGATCTGCAGGTCTTTCCCGGAGGCGGGGCAGAGCATATTGTTCACGCTCGGGTAATACGCGCCGGAATAGACGCCGCCCCAGAGGGTATAGCCGTCCGTGCCGAACTGTTCCTTGCAGGTGCACGAAACGGCGGTTTTGTATTTGTCCTCAAGGTATTTCAGCGAAACGGCGTCGATGTGCCAGCTCCCGACGGCGGAAGGATACTCTCCGAAAACGCGGCGGAAGCCTTCCATCGCGGCGTCGATGAGGCGCAGTCTTTCATCGGGTTCGTACCCGACGGTAAAGCCCACGTCGCTGTGCCAGTCCCACGGGTAAAGGCCGCGCCAGGGCAGCCCCGCGTCCTCGCAGAGGGGCTGGACGACCTCGAGCCACAGCCCGACGTCGAGCTTCAGCCCGGAGTGCTTTTCTCTGAAATCGCGGATCAGTCCGACGTAGTCGTCCCGAATAAGCGCGTCATACTGAAGCAGCAGTGTGCTGTCGAAGCCGAAGCGGGCGCAGAGCTCAAGCTCGTCCGCAGTCGTTGCGAACAGATACGAGTCGTCCTGCGATCTCGGCTCGACCGCGCGGACGAAATTGATCACGTTTACGATGTTCATGCTGATCCTTTAAAAGGCAGCCCCCGCGGCAAGGCAGGGGCGGGCCGCGTCTTATCTGGTCGCGGCAAGAAATCTGTCGTACGCGGCGGCAAACTCGCCGGGCTCCTGCGGCTCATAGGTCCTGATGTCGGGCATGGCGGCGACAAGGGCCCGCGCCTCTCGAAGCGAGCTTATCTCTCCGGCGCTCATGAGCTGGACGAGCAGGTTGCCGACGACGGTCGCCTCTGCGGGACCGGCGGACACGGGCATATCCAGCGCAGAAGCGCAAAGCCCGTTGAGGAAGGTGTCCTTCGTGCCGCCGCCGACGATATAGAGCTTCTCGAAGGTCTTGCCGGTGACCGCCTGCAGGCTCTCGATGGTGGCGCGGTATTTGAACGCGAGGCTGTCGTATATGCAGCGGATCACCTCGCCGACCGTTTCCGGCTCACTCTGCTTCGTCCTGCGGCAGTATTCGCGGATCTTTTCGGGCATATTGCCGGGGGCAACGAACAGCGCATCGTCCGGGTCGATGAAGCGCTCGAAGGGCTTGACGGAACGCGCCGCCTGCTCGAGCTCGGCATAGCTGTATTTCGTACCCTCGCGGGCGTACTGACGGCGGCTCTCCTGGATAAGCCACAGACCGCAGATGTTCTTGAGCATGCCGATGTCGCCCTGCCAGCCGCCCTCGTTGGTGAAGTTCGCAGCGAGGGCCTCTTTCGTCGGGGCGGGCTTTTTGAGCTCTGTGCCCAGAAGGCTCCACGTGCCGGAGGACAGGAAAGCGAAGGACTCCGAATCGGTCGGCACGGCCGTTATCGCGCTCTGCGTGTCGTGCCCGCAGACGGCGACGACCTTCATCGCGTTCGCACCCGTCGCGGCACGCACGTCGTCCGTAAGCTGCCCGACTACCGCGCCGGAGGGGACTATCTCGCCGAAGAGCCCCCGCGGCAGCCCCGTTTTTTCAAATATCTCCTCGCTCCACGTCCCTGCCCTGATGTCCATGAGCTGCGACGTCGTCGCGATGGAATACTCGGAGTACTTTTCACCCGTGAGGAAATAGCCGAACAGATCCGGCATGAACAACAGCCTCTCGGCGGCAGAGAGCATCTCGGGACGCAGCTTTCTGAGGCTGTGCAGGCGGAAGATCGAATTGAAATCAAGGAACTGGGTGCCCGTGATCTCATAAAGCCGCTCGCGGGGGATAAGGCCGAATATCTCCTGCTGTGCGCCTGCCGTCCCGCCGTCCCTGTAATGGACCGGGTTGGACAGAAGCTGCCCGCGCGCGTCGAGAAGACCGAAGTCGACACCCCAGGTGTCGATGCCGACGGAATCGAACTCGCCCGTCCGCGCCGCTTTAGAGAGACCGCCGAGCATTTCCGCGTACAACCTCGGAAAATCCCAGTAGAAGACCCCGGCCATACGAAGAGGCTCGTTGTCGAAGCGGTGTAGCTCCTCGAGCCTCAGCGAGCTGCCGTCGAAATACCCGGCTATCGCCCTGCCGGAGGACGCGCCGTAATCGAACGCAAGTATTTTTTTCATGATAAGAAAACTCCTTTTTGAAAAACCTGACTGTAACAGTTTAGCACAGCTAAAAGCGATTTACAAGTGGTCCGACGCGGGCAAAAAAGCGCGCCGTCCGGGCACTTTAACATAAATCCCCCGCCGTTGAAACGGCGGGGGAACTGTACTTTTGTGTTGCCTTTTAAGGCAATAGCGCATAAATAAGGTGTGCGGATCGCGCAGTAGGATTTTTCGTCAGCTCGTACAAATCCGACGCAGGAAACCTGACGGTTTTCAAGGAGGGTTTGTGCGGGATGACGGAATAATAATCAAGTGAGGCGCGCGCCGCTGTTTGTGCGGTGTTGCCTTAAGCTTTTCCGGCGCAGCCGAGGACGTCGACGATCTTATGGGCGACCATCTCTTTGACTGCTACGCGGGCGTCGCCGAGGTACTGCCTGGGGTCGAAGTGGTCGGGATGCTCAACGAAATGCCTCCTGATGGCGGCGGTCATGCCGAGGCGGATATCGGAGTCGATATTGATCTTGCAGACGGCCATTTTCGCCGCTTGGGCGAGCATCTCCTCGGGGATGCCTATGGCGTCGGGCATCCTGCCGCCGAGCTCGTTGATGGTCCTGACGAACTCCTGAGGGACGGAGGACGCGCCGTGAAGGACTATCGGGAAGCCGGGAAGCCTTCTGCCCACCTCCTCGAGGATGTCGAAGCGTAGCTGGGGCTTGTCGCCGGGCTTGAACTTGTACGCGCCGTGGGACGTGCCGATGGCTATGGCGAGGGAATCGACGCCGGTGCGGGTCACGAAATCCTCGACCTCCTCGGGACGGGTGTAGGACGAGAACTCGTTTTCGACGTCATCCTCTTTGCCCGCGAGCGTGCCGAGCTCGCCCTCGACGACTACGCCCTTGGAGTGCGCGTACTCGACGACCTTCTTCGTAAGGGCGATATTGTCCTCATAAGCCTTCGAGGAGCCGTCGATCATGACGGAGGTGAAGCCGGAATCTATGCAGTCCTTGCAGATGTCGAAGTCCGCGCCGTGGTCAAGGTGCAGGACTATCGGTATGTCGGTCAGCTCCACTGCGGAGGCGACGAGGTTTTTCAGGTAGACGCCGTTTGCGTATTTGCGGGCGCCGGCGGAGCACTGGAGGATGACGGGAGCCTTCAGCTCGTTCGCCGCCTCGGTTATGCCCTGCACGATCTCCATATTGTTGACGTTGAACGCGCCGACGGCGTACCCTTCGTCATAAGCCTTTCTGAACATTTCGGTACTTGTTACAAGCGCCATGATATCATCTCCTTAAATGATCCCCGCTGTCCCGCGCCGCGCCCCGTCTTTGAACGCAGGCGGCAATGCACGGAATGCTTTGTGCCATTATACAACTCTGTTAAAGATTTGTCAAACGATTTGCGGCGGGCATTTCCAGCCCGCCGCAGTATGTATCCGGAACAAATGACACGACCGCAGACCCGTCCCCGGGGAAGCGCCGCGAAAACAGTTATTTCTTTGGCGCGATCTCGCTCCAGGTGTCCATGATCTCGGGGTTGGCGAATATCTCGTCAAGCCTCTTTATAAACGGCACGACCTCGCCGAAATCGAGGGCACGGTGGTCGAAAACGATGCAGATGGGCATGACCTTGCGGATCTCTATCTCGACGGAACCGTCGTCCTTTTTGACGGGTACCGCCCTGTCCTGAGCAGCGCTCACGCCGAATGCGGCGACCTGCGGGGGTACGATCTCGATAAGATTCACGACGCCGGTCTGAGCCGGGTACAGCGAACCGATGTTTGAAATGGTTATCGTGCCCTGCCTCAGGTCGCGGGTGGTGAGACGCTCCGTCGGCGGGATCTGCTCGTAGGCCCTTCTTTCCTCGCCGCGCAGGTGGTTGACCCTGTGCTTGCCCACGAGGGAGCCCGCGAGACGCATCGCCGTCTTGATGAAATGTCCCTGCCTGAGGTTGTTCATCGTGTTTTCGATCGAGACCTCGTACATCGCGTGCTCAAGGTCGGTCCTGGTGAACTTTTCACGGACGCTTCTGACCGTTTCGCCTATCTCCTCAAGGCTCTTTTTGTCCACGTCCCTGATGTTGACCGTCATCATCTCGCCGGTCGGCATCGTCATGGGCATGGAAACGTTGACGTAGTCGATGAGGTCGAGCCTGCCGGTGACGAAATTCCGGTTGAACTCGATGTAAGCGTTGAGATAAGGCGCGACCTTGACGCCCATGGCGATGGTCTTGAGGATAAGACTGTTGAGGGTGACCTTGTCCTCAGGGGCGCGCGACTCGTTGAGCTTTTTGAAATGCGCGAGGAACTCCGTTACGTCCGGCTCGTATGAATAAGCGACGTGCGGCACGTGACGCCACGAGTCCGTCGTCATGTGGGACACTATCTTTCTCTGTATCCCGAAATGGATTGTCTTATAACTCCACATGATTTCCTTCCTTACAGCAGAGAAGTCATAATGGCTGCCGCTTCCCCGCCTCCGGCGATAGACGAAACTATGAAGGGTATGCCGTAGGTGATAAGCGACATGATAATTCCGGCGATGAGCACGCCGATGGCGATGACGCCGAGGGATTTTTTGATATCAAGGTCGAGCATGGCTGAAATGAGCGCGCCTGTCCAGCCCCCGGTGCCCGGCAGGGGTATGGCGACGAAGGCGAGCAGGCCCCAGGTCTCGTACTTTAGCACCTTGTCGCGGTTCTTGACGCCGCGGGCCTCAAGCTTTTCGGCGATCCTGTCGAGGCCCTTGAATTTTTTCATCCAGGCGAAGATCTTTTTGATGAGCAGAAGGATGAACGGGATGGGCAGCATGTTGCCGACATAGCAGATGATGAAGGCTTTGATGAAGTTGACGTTGAGCAGGCTGGCGGCTATGAGCCCGCCCCTGAGCTCAAGTATCGGGAAAAGCGACACTATGAAACACACGAGCTCGGGCGGAAGCCCGGGCAGATGCTCGACAAACCACGCCGACAATCTCTCCGAAATGCCCTTTTTCTCCGCCGCAGGTTCTTCCGCGGCGGCCGCGCCGAGAAGGGGCTCGGCGCCGTCGGAGACCTCGGCAACAGAAGCCTGTTCGGCAGATACCGCCGGAACAAGCGACACAACAAGCGTCAGCGTAAGCAAAAAAACCGGAATAAGCCTTATGATCGTTTTCATTTATGTACCTCTATGTACCTCGGAATGTTCCTCGCCGTTTTCAAGCTCTTCCTGGGCCATGCGCAAGATCCTTTTGTCGTTTTCGAACTTCAGCGCCGCCAGAGCGTCGTCGTAGGTCAGCCACACGAAGTCGTCTATCTCGGAGCGCTGGAGAGTGACCCCGGCGTTTTCGGCGTAGCCGAGGAAGACCTCGACGAGCTTTTCGACGTTGCGTCCGACCTTATACCTCGAGGTGCAGCGGAAGTGAGGCAGGAACTCTACCCTGAGCCCCGTCTCCTCGAACACCTCGCGCCCCGCGGTCTCGTGCGCGCTCTCGCCTTTTTCGACGTGGCCCTTCGGAAAGCTCCAGTTCGTCGAGCGACGGTTCCTTATCAGCAGGTAGCGCCTCCGGGCGCCGTGGCCGTGGACGACGACCGCGCCGCAGGAGTGTTCGTAAAGACAATCGATCTCACAGCCGCTGTCCTTAGTCAGCTCAAGCATCGAACGAAGGTCGATGTCTATGGGCCTGGCGTTCTTGGAGGCGGCTATGAGTATGCGCTGGCCGCCCGGGCGCCGGACTATGCCGACGACCCTCCCGCGGAAGACCCTTACCGGGTGGGCGACGCCGTAAATGTATGACGAATAATTGTACACCCTCCTGCCCGACTGGACCCGGGCAACGCCGAAGTTGACGGCGTGGGGCTCGTCCGAGTCCGGCGTGACCGTACCGAAGGGTACGGTCACACAAACAGAAACATCTTCACCAAGCATAATTACCTCTTTTTGTGCGCAGATAAAGCGCGGGACGGACGCCTCGGCGTCTTATTCAGAGTCATTATACATGATGCTGTTTCCGTTTTCAAGCCGAATTGTTACGATAATATACGCAAAATGTAACTTTTTCTTAACAAAACCGGGTCAGTCGAAGAAATCCTTCCTGTAGACCACGCCGTACTGCTCGGCTACCGCCTTGAGTCCCCAATCGGGGATTATCTTTCTCTCGGGATGGCCGGCTATGAGCATGTACTGGATAGCGGCCTTTTCGACGGTCTCGATGAGCCCGAAAGTCTCGTCAAGGTCCTTCCCCGCGCCGTAAATGCCGTGGATGCCCCAGATGACGAGCCTGTAATCCTTCATTTTCGCGGCCGTCGCCTCGCCTATCTCGTTCGTGCCGCAGACCATCCAGGGCAGAACGCCTATGCCGTCGGGGAAGACGAC